>CAKVNA010000008.1 GCA_934776915.1 uncultured Clostridia bacterium | reverse complement strand
AACTTGTCCAACTGTCAACTCTTCGCTTGGGTGTTTGATATATCTGTCACAGACTTCGGAAATGTGGACAAGTCCGTCTTGGTGAACGCCAATGTCAACAAATGCTCCAAAGTCAATGACATTTCGCACTGTTCCCTTCATAATCATGCCGACTTTCAAGTCTTCAATGCTCATAACATCACTTCTGAGTTCTGGCTTTGGAAGGTCGTCACGAATATCTCTGCCCGGTTTTAGAAGTTCTTTTATTATGTCGTCAAGAGTTGGCACACCAACTCCACATTCCTTTGCAACATTTTCTTCGCCTTTTGCACCAACAAGTCTTGGCAAATTTTGAATTGCGTCTGTGCCAATGTCTTTTTCGCTCATGCCAAAGAGTTTAAGGAGTTTTTCTGTTGCGTCATATGTTTCTGGGTGAACGCCTGTGTTGTCCAAAATATTTTTTTCGTTTGGAATACGCAAGAAGCCTGCACATTGCTCATAGGCTTTTGCTCCAAGTTTTGGGACATTTAAAAGGTCTTTGCGTTCAACAAATTTTCCGTTTGATTTTCTGTATTCCACAATATTTTTTGCAATGCCTGCATTAAGTCCTGAAATGTGTTCCAATAGTTTGTAACTTGCTGTGTTTAGGTCAACACCAACAGAGTTCACGCAATCTTCAACAACGCCGTCAAGCACTGTGGAAAGTCGTTTTTGTGGCATATCGTGTTGATATTGCCCAACGCCAATAGATTTTACATCAATTTTTATAAGTTCTGCTAGTGGGTCTTGAAGTCGTCTTGCAATGCTCACTGCACTTCTTGTTGTTACATCATATTCTGGAAATTCCTCCGCACCAAGTTTTGAAGCACTGTAAACAGAAGCACCTGCTTCATTTACGACCATATATTCCACTTTGCGTGGAAGTTTTTTGATAAGATTGCTGACAAAAATTTCACTTTCCTTGCTTGCTGTGCCGTTTCCGATTGAAATTGCGTCAACCTTGTGTTTCATAATAAGATTTGTCAAAACTTCTTCTGACTTTTCAATTTGATTGTGTGGTGGAGTTGGATAGATGACTGTTTTGTCAATAACATTGCCGTTTGCGTCAATAACTGCCACTTTGCAGCCCGTTCTGTATGCTGGGTCAAGTCCTAGGATAACTTTATCTTTCAAAGGTGGTTGCATAAGAAGTGGTTTTAGATTGACTTCAAACATTTTGATTGCTTGTTCGTTTGCCATATCTGTAAGATTGTTTCTAAGTTCTCTTACAAGTGAAGGTAATATAAGTCTGTCAAAGCTGTCTTCAATGGCATTTTTCATAAAGTCCTTAAAAGTGCCGTTTTTAACTAGCACTTCGTCACTTATAAGTTCAATACACTTTTCGTTGTTTGTTTCCACATCAACTTTTAGGCAATCATCTTTTTCGCCACGGTTGATTGCCAAAATTCTGTGACTTGGAATTTTGTTAACTGGCTCTTTATAGTTTTCGTAAGTCTGATAGATAAGATATTTTTCACCTGGTTTTAGAGTGGTGACAATTTGAGCAGACTCTGCCAAAAATTCTCTTAAAATTTTTCTGATGTCTGCATTATCGGAAATCATTTCGGCAATAATGTCCGAAGCCCCAGCAACTGCTTCTTCGGCTGTCTTCACGCCTTTTTCTTCGTTGATATATTCCTTGGCAATTTCCAAAATGTCACGCTTGTCTTTTTGTGTAAACAAAATTTCTGCCAAAGGTTTGAGTCCTTTTGCTTCTGCTATGGTTGCACGAGTTTGCCTTTTTGGACGGAAAGGTCTGTAAATATCTTCAAGTTCCGTCATTGTAAGTGCCTTGTCAAGTGCTGACATAATTTCTGGTGTCATTTTTTCTTGGTCTGTGATAAGTTTGACAATTTCTTCTTTTCTCTTTTCAAAGTTGCGAAGATAGTCAAGTCTATCTGCAAAATCTCTTATAACTTGGTCGTCACAACTGCCGTGCATTTCCTTTCTATATCTGGCAATGAATGGCACTGTGCAACCCTCGTCAAGAAGTGAAATAATGTTGTTTGCATATTCTTGTTTAATGTTAAATTCCAAACTTAATGCTTTTGCAATATCCATAATGTGTTCCTTGTTTGTGTAATGAGTTTGTGTAAAAATTAGATGAGTTTTATTTTGTGAGATTCAAGATAATATCTCTTTTCTCTTGCTTCGCCAATGGAGAATGATTTGCGAGGAAGAACGCCGTGTTTAATAACAAATTCAAAAAGTTGAGATTTGTCAAGTGTTGGGAGAGTTAGCCCAATGCTGCCGTCTTTAGCACAGATTTCCTTCAAACTATCTATTCCATGGACATAGTCAACAGACATTTCAAGTTGTTCTGAAAGACACTTGTCAATGTAATCTTGCACAAGTTTTATGGCAAGAGGCGAATTGTTTGGAAGGTCATAACTTTCTTCCCTTTTCCCAACGAAGATTTTCTCTTGTTTTGCGTCTTCTCTTGAGCCTTTGTAAAGTTTTTTAAGTCCTCTAACAAAACTTGCATCTGCACCCTTTAAAACTCTATAAATTGGGCTAAACTCAATGCCTTCATCATGAATATTAACTGCTTCTACAAGCACAAATCGTGCTGGGTGAGTTTCTCTTTCTTCCTCTGTCAAATTGGCTTTAATTCTGTTCCAATGTTCCTTTGCAGTTGCCAAACTGTGATTGCCGTCACCAACTGCGAAAAGAAGTGGGGTTTCGGTGTTAAATGTTTCTTTAAGATAATCTTTGTCAAGAAGTTTGTCAAATTGAGAGATGACCTCGTCAACATTTTTAACTTTCCAACCAGCAATATGTCCGCCACCCATGTTTAGGTCAAAGTCATAAACTTTTTCCAAATTTTGCCTGTTTGCATAAAGGTTTTCCACAATTTTTTGCTTTCTGTCATCAAACAAAAGCATTATATGTGGAAATTCCAAAATGGCGTCTTTTCTTATTTCCACTCTTGGTGGGATACGCTCTATAATTGTGCCTTCGGTTGCTTTGATAAGTGCTGGCACATCTGGGCGAAAGTCATATGTTTCAAGGTCCACATTCATAACAAGCCCAAGTCTGTGTGGGTGAAGCGAAGTTGACCTATCCACCAAAATCATGCAAGGTCCTGCATCTTCCACAAGACCTTTTTCATAATATGACTTCATATTTTTGTTTATTTTATCAATTCTTTCATGATTGTCCTTGCCAAGATAAATTTCTGGAAAAGTTAGGTCAAGAGTTGTTGGAGCACCTTCAACATATTTGGCGACCTCCTCCCAATATTTTGGCTCGCTTGTAAATTGGTCACAAGCGATGACTGCCCACTTGGAATAGTCCAAATGTTTCTTTGGCAAATAGATGTGTTGTTTTTTAATAACCGACATAATTTCCTCCATTGCAAATTTCTTTGCTATTAACGAGTGTATTCTAGCACATTTTGTGCAGTTTGTGAAACGATTTGCCCTATTAGAGCGAAGTTACAAATTCTTTTGCACGAGATGTTACCATTTGCATATCTTTTTTGTTTTTAAACTCACCCATAATTCGCATATATGGCTCTGTGCCAGAAAATCTGAGCAACAACCAACTTCCGTCTTCAAAGAAATATTTGTGCCCGTCAAGATTGCCAACAGACATAACTTTGACTCCAAGGTTTGGAATAAACTTTGCAAGAGCAGTTTCCACTCGCTTTTTGTTGCCGACCATAACGGCTTCGGCAAAGCAAGTCATATTATATCCCACATGTTTTTTGAAGTCCTTTATTATTTCGCTAAGGGGCTTTTTAAGATTTGCCACCATTTCAAGAAGCAAAAGATAAGTCATTATGCCGTCTTTTGTGTAAACATTTGAGCCAAGTTCAATTCCGTTTTCTTCCGCACCCATATAGGCGTTATTTTTGATAAGTGCTTCGCCAATGTTCTTAAAGCCGACTTTTGTTTCAAAATAGTCTGTGTGCAAAGTGTCGCAAACAAGTTTTCCAAGAGAAGAAAACGCATAATTTGCAACAAAGCCACCAGATACGCCTTTCATTTTGACTGCGTAATAATAGAGCATTGGGGCAATGAGATTGCCATTGTAATAATTTCCTTTTTCGTCAATTACCCCAATTCTGTCCCCATCACCGTCTGTTGCAAAGCCAAACACATAGCCATCAGCCACAACTTTCTTTGCAAAGTCTTCCAAATGGTCTTCGTTTGGAATAGGAGCAGAGCCTTCAAATTCCACATCTCTATTTGTTTTCACAAGGTCACAGTTCAATTTCTTCTTGTCAACAAGCATTTCCACAACTTTTACACTTGACCCATGCATACAGTTGAATGTTGTTTTCAGGTTTTTCATTGCTTGTGAAAATTTAATATTTTTCATCATGCCCTCTATGTATTCTGCATAAAGTGAAGGTCTGACTTCAAACAGTCCGTTTTCTTTCGCCTCCGAGAGTTCCATTGTCTTAATTTTTCTTTCATGGTCGGCAAGAGAGTTATATTCTTCTTCAAGATAATGTTCCAAATCTCTGCCGTCCTTTGAAAAAATCTTTATGCCATTGTAGAAATATGGGTTGTGGCTGGCGGAAATGAAAACGCTTATATCATTCCCCAAAAATTTGCCAGCGAAACTGACAAGTGGGCAAGGAACACTTCCCCCTGCCATAACAGTCTTTATATCATTTGCCGCAAGAACTTTTGCAAAGAGCGTTGCAAAACTGTCGGACAAAAATCTGTTGTCGTAGCCCACAAAAACTTCTTTTTTAAATCTGTGTCTTTTTATAATGTCACTAGTTGCCTTGGCTATTTTTGCCACTGCGTCAAATGTGAAATCGTCTGCAATAATTCCCCTAAAGCCAGAAGTCCCTATTTTCATCATAAGAATATCCTCCAAAAAATAAATTCTAGGTCTATTATATAACACAATTTCTCGCTCGCAAAACAAATTGCGGGGATTCGTTTTAAAAGTTTTTTTAAGATATTTTGTCAAATGCTTGCTTTATATTGAATTTTAGAATAAAATAGTGGTGTATTATATATAAGGATAAATATTTTTGTATAAATACAAAAGATAATAAAGGAGAGAATATGGATATTTTTCTGATTACAACAATATTGCTTGGTGGAATTTGTCTTTTGATGTTTGTCCTTCTTGTTGCAATAAATAGCAAATATTCAAAAATGCTTCGTGCCATGCAAAACAGAGAAGTGGACAATGTCAATCAAAAACATGGTGTTAGATACACTGTTGATCAAACTGTGGTTGACGAAAACGGGGACATGAATGTTTCGCTTTCACAAAAGGACATTATCCTAAAGCAAAACGAAACACAAACTGCAGGGATAAAGAACAAACTCAAACCTGGCAAATACACTGTTCTTTCAAATGGTGATGATGATGTTTTTAATATCAGAGTCGGAAGCCTTGTTAAAGAATATCGTCATGGGCAAAGCATAATCATTGCCGAAGGCGAAAATATTACAGCCGTCAGCGGAACGGTAATTTTGAGATAATAGGAGAAAAATTATGGGACTTTTTAGAATTCTTAAATCACAACTTTTAAAAAATATTGATTGGCTTGACAACTCGCAAGACACCATGGTCTATCGCTTCCCTATGAACGGGCGAGAGATTATGATTGGCTCAAAACTTACAGTTAGAGAAAGTCAAGTTGCTGTCTTTATGGTCAAAGGCAAAATTGCTGATGTCTTTGGACCTGGAATTCACACACTTATTGTGGATAACCTTCCAATTTTGTCGGCTCTTCTTGCTTGGCCACGAGGCTTCAAGTCGCCTTTCACTGCCGA
Source organism: uncultured Clostridia bacterium (assembly GCA_934776915.1). Lineage (GTDB taxonomy): Bacteria > Bacillota > Clostridia > Christensenellales > UBA1242 > UBA7862. The sequence goes on along the minus strand of CAKVNA010000008.1, from coordinate 8,514 downwards.
TGTGTTCTTTGTAAACACAAAGCAATTTACAAATCAAAAATGGGGCACAACAAACCCAATTACAATGAGGGACAAAGACTTTGGCTCTATCAGAATTAAGAGTTATGGCACATTTGCTTTCAAAGTTAAAGAGCCAGTTGTTTTCCTTAAGGAACTTTTTGGAACGAACTCTCTCTACACCACAGAAAGTGTTGTAAGTTATCTTAAAAGCATTCTTGTGTCGGGCATTTCGGACACCATTGCTCAAAGCAAAATAAGTGCCCTTGACCTTGCTTGCAATCTTCTAGAATTTAACGAGCTTGCAAAAGGACAAATTGACAATCAATTTGAAAAACTTGGTCTTGACCTCACCAACCTTGTCATTGAAAACATTTCTTTCCCAGAGCAAGTGGAAAAAGCTCTTGACGCCAACACTTCAATGGGCGTTATGGGTGACAAGATGGATATGTATCTAAAATACAAATCTGCCGAAGCCATTGGTGATGCTGCCAAAAATCCAGGCATGGCAGGACTTGGAAGTCAACTTGGTGCAGGACTTGCATTGGGACAAATTATGAAAGATTCTATTTCCAATGCTTCTTCTTCAAAAGCACCTGCAAAGGAAGAAAAGAAAGGTCGCTTCTGCCCAGAATGTGGAGCAGAAAACGGTGCTAGGGCAAAATTCTGTTGTGAATGTGGCAAACCACTTGCACAAGCAAAAAGAACATGCCCAAAATGTGGAGCAGAAGTTGGCAAAAATGCAAAATTCTGCGGTGAATGTGGGAGTGAAATAAAATAATGGCACTATCCAACAAATGCAAAAGTTGTGGAGCAGAACTGATATTTGACATTGGCGAGCAAGCACTTGTTTGCACTCATTGCTCGGGCAAGGTTTGGTTTGAAAAGACAACAAAAAAACTTGAAAAAAAAGCTTTTGACAGTTCTTCAACAATAGAAAAAGAACCTACAAAATTTACTCAATTTTTGTGTTCAACTTGCGGTCGTGGGCATATTTCTCCAACAGATATGCCACTTTCTCGTTGCCCAAGTTGTGGAGCAATGACTCTTGAACGCACAATGAAAGTTGCTTACAGGCCAGATGGCATTATTCCCTTTAAAATTAAAAAATCTATTGCACTTGACAAATTTTACGGTTGGGTAAAAAGAAGAAAACTTGCTCCCAATAACCTCAAAAAAATTGCTCGTGCAGAAACATTAAACGGAATGTATATCCCTGCCTATGCATTTGACTTTGAAACAGACAGCAAATACTCTGGCATAGGAGAAAAAGACTATAGGGACAGCAAGGGAAATTCTCGCACCACAAGAAAAAATTTTAGTGGCACAGAGCACAACAGTTATAGAAACTATTTTGAAAGTGCTTGTAGCGAAGTGTCGTCATTCAAACTTCAATCGCTTGGTGGATACAATTTCTCGGACATTTGCATTTATTCTCCAGAATATCTTTATGGCTGGATGGCAAGCGAGGTTGTAAACAAATTGCAAGAAGCACACAAAAATATGGTAAGTTGTGTGGAAACTGAAATAGCAAGCAAAATTCGTTCATCAAAATCATTGCAATATGACAGAATTTGGAATTTTCAATGCTCAACAACATTCAGCGACCAAAAATATAGTTATGTGTATCTTCCCGTTTGGAAAGGCACATACAAGTATAAAACAAAAGACTACTATTATTATGTCAATGGCGAAAATGGTGCAGTTACAGGCAACGCTCCAAAGAGTTTTTGGAAAATTCTACTTATTGTTCTTGCTATTCTTGGTTTTACCGCCTTTCTTGTGTGGTTCATTATGAGATTTGGAGATTCTACAGAAAATTCTATTGACAAATTTATTCCTAACTTATAAATTCTGCATAAAAAATTATCCACGATTTTGTGCTAAATGTGGATAAGTCAATATTATCATTTACATAAAAAATATCCCAAGGAATTCCCTCGGGATATTTGTTTTATTGTTCTTGTTCAAGTTCACTTTCAAGTTCGCTTTGACGCCTACGGGCGGCCTTAATATCTTCTGCCCATTGGCAACCTGGAACACGATGTTCGTTGGTGTTATATAGTTCCTTAATAATTTCTCCAACAATAAGATGTGGATCTCTATTGATAACAGCACTGACAACTTGCCCCGACATTCCGTCCATAGTTCTTTCTATCTCTGCTTTGTTGTCCGCAATGGGTTCTTCTTCAACTCTTTTCATAAAGTAAAAGTCGCCGGAGTTTGTATAAGCAAAGAGCAGTGATGGAACTTTCTTTTGCACTTTAACAACTTTTTGCCCCAAAAGCCCGTCAACAAGATTGTAGCATGTGCCTTCATAAAGTTCGCAGAAAATGTCTTCCACATCCCCCTCAAACACTCTATGCCCAATTCTTTTATACATCTCAAAATATTTGCTTGGGTAAGAGTTTGCATTCTTTATGTCGCCTTCGTCTGGCGTTGCGTCATCAGTTGCCGAAACACCAATGTAAAATTTTGGATGACTGTTGAAATACACAACATCTTTCTGATTTTCCTTTTCGCCATAAGGAATAACTTTCTCAACGATTCCCCCATTGCGGAAACTTAAAATATAGTCCGCAACGCTTTGCGATTCAATTCTTTGTGGGACTTTTATCTTGCTTTCTTCTTGCTCAACACACAACTCGTCACAAAGTGCTTTTATCTCTGGGTCATATTTCATTCTGCCAATGTCATAAGCCATGTTTATTGACTTTGACAAGAATGTATCAAGCGTTCTTTGAGTGGAATCTGGGTCGGTCTCATAAATTTTGCTGCCCAATGTGAAGTTATAAACATCGCATGCTTCACCGTTGTCAATGTTAAAGACAAGAATTCTCATTGGCTTTTTTGGGAGCGGTTGGGTTGACTTTGAAACAAAATCTGGATAATTTCCGTCACTATCTGGCTGAGCAACATATCTTCTGCCCTCGGCAAACACTGCATACACTCTGCCGTTTTTTGTGTCACGCCAAATGGAGTCCGTTATTTGAAAAACATCAATGCTGCGGCATGAGCCGTCTTGGCTAGCGGCAACAGACTGGAGAATAATATCGTCAGTCAAGGCAAAACTTCTGTCTTTGGAAATTACCGCAAATTGCTCCCTGTTAGCCGCCCTCAAAAGTATCTTTTCAACTAGTTCTTTTGTTGCAACTTTCATAGTCGTTTCTCCTTAAAAGATTATCTTTCCATTCCCATTTCTTCAAAAGCGGCATTGCAAAAAGCAATATAATTTTCGTCACGAGGAATATCGTTATAATTCTCTTTCAAAATGCTTTTTGTTGTTATGTCCATGCTGTTTTCAGCAATCTTTTCATTTGCTTCAGTCACTTCAACAGCTTTTAAGCCTTCTTCGTTTGCCAAAATAACAACATCTTTGCTAAGACCATGCTTTCTTGGAAGCGAACTTACTCTATCTTCAAATCTTTTCACATATTCTTGAATGAGGTCATTGTTAATGTTTTCAAAAATTTTTCCCTTAAGTCTAACAGCCACAACGCCCTCTGCGTCTGGATAATTTTTCTTTCTAAGTTTTGCATATTCATACATATTGCAAAGGCAAATGTTCACTTTTTCTGCGCCCATTTCCTCGCCATTTTTGACGGCGGACTTAATCATCGACATTGAAAGTTTTGACAAATCTCCACTCAAAATGTTTTCTGTGTAAACTCCGTCTTCCACCTTGTTTTGTCCCTTAAGATAATACTCAATAACCTTGTTTTTATCAACACTCATTTTAAAATCTCCTTTTTTGGGATGCTCGATACTCCCTCTTGTTGGATATATTTTATCATAATTTTTCAAAAATTCAAGACTTAATTTAAAATTCGTTATAATACACAAAGTTATTCTTCCCCTATTGACAACTGGAGAAATATAAATATAATCTTTATGTAAAAAGTGAATTACACAAAAATCGAGGGGAAAGCCATGAAAAACGACCAAAAAGACATCAAAATCAAGAAATATTTTGACAATAAAAAGAAAATATTTATGCTAAAAGGCGCTATCGCTGCCACCGCTGCGGGGCTTCTTCTTTCTGGCTGCAAAACAACAAACGCCCTAAAGGATAATAATAAATTTTCAAACAAAACAGAAAATGAACAAGCAGTTATCGTTGAAGGCAACAGAATTTATCCAAACGAAGCACCAAACAAATTTAAACCTCTTGTCACTGTGGCAAGCCTCAGAAAGACCCGTGCAAATATGGAATATGCTATCAACAACGATAACAAAAATTTAAACCCACAAATTGACAACAACAGGGTCATTTACAAAAGACTTGTTATCTCTGCCATTTCAAAAGACGGCGAACTCAAAACTTTTAACGGCGGCTTTTACACTCACAAAAACTGGTCAGACAAACAAATTATGGAACTTGACAAAGACCAATTTTTGCACAGTCTTCAAGAAGCAGCAAAAGGTGACTATCCAGAGATTACATTCTCCATTGAACTTGCAACTGGCGAACTTGTAACGGGAAAAGTTACCAAAGACAGCATAATTAGCAACTTTGAAAACAGACCTTATAGCATTTCCCCAGTGAACAACCCAACGCCAAAGTCATATGCCGCAAAATACACCAGTGCAACATATTCTGCCCAAGTTCGTGACCCAAAAACATACAAATTTTACACCGTCACAAAGGAAATTCCACAAAAATATTTTGAAATGCTCACAACCAATCAAATGGAAGAAGTTATAGCCGAACAACTTATCTGCTTCCATGAAGATGTAAATTCCCTATCTTCATTTCCAACAAGAACCGTTAAAGTTACACTTACAATGACCTGTGCAGACAAGGAAATAACTTCCGAACACACCTTCACCTACTATTCAAAAGACAAAACAACTTCCTACAGCCAAGAAACGACCAACACCTACTACACAAAGACCCAATCACATTCCCTCAACAAAGAAACCACCAACGCCACCTTCAAAACCAAAATCGACATCCAAGAACCAACCATGACCAAATAATCTTGTTAGGGGGATATGCAAGAAAATATACAAGATATTGACTTTTAAAATTTCTAATGTAAACAAAAAAGCATTGCAACCCACAGAGCAATGCTTTTTTATTTATTTTTGGCAATTAAAGTCGGTATAAAAAGAAAATTTTAAGAAATTCGGCAATATCTATTGACAACAAAGAAAATTTATACTAAAATTGCATTGTTGTTAATGGATCACTAGCTTGACACCCTAACAACAAAAATCTGGGATAAAATATAATATGGATCACTAGCTCAGCTGGCAGAGCACCTGACTCTTAATCAGGGTGTCCGGGGTTCGAGCCCCCGGTGATCCACCAGAAAGCCTATTTATGGGCTTTTTTTATTTGTATGAATATATTAGTTTGGACACCCTGATATATTTCCTAAAACAGCAGTGAAGCGAAGTTTTAGGAATAAGGAAAAAATTGCTTCCAAACATAAAACAGCCCCCAATCATTTTGACTGGGGGTGTTTTTGAATAGATATGTTTTTATTCGGATATTGTGTATTCCAAGACGATTTCAAATCTACCGTTGAAGCTTGAGATTGTGATCTGTTGGGCTTTGCTGGATACAGAATTTATATCGCTTATGATTATAGTTTTTTCTGTTAAGTCAGAGGAACTTGAACCAGTTGAGCCAAATGCCTCTCCGTCTTTTGCATATTTCACCATGCCCGAAACACCGATATTTATTTTAATTCCCGAGCCAGATGCCATGTATGCTGCGAGTGCCCATTCATAACTGCTTGAGATATATGTTCCATCGTCTGTGGAAGAACAGCCGTCTTTATATTCATTTGAGAACGCACAACTGCCATTCTTCATTTGAGTTCCTTGCAAGGCAGAAGAATTTGTAACATAATCTGCTTTGAAGTTATAACTGCCGTCACTGAAAAGATATTTTTGTGTATTGGTTCCCTCAAATTCACTGTCGTCAGCGTTTTTGTAATTTATTGATTTTAGTTTGAAAAAAATTCTAAACAATTTTGCTTCTGAAAATTCTGCAGAACAAGTTGAATTTTGTGTTAAATAGAAGAACACTTCTTTATCTGAGGCTGTGTATGAATAACTGTCTGATACGCCATAATACAACTTTGTTGCAACATAGCCAGTGTTCCCTTGTGCGGCGACTCTTATTCTCTCTCCTACGTAAGCGATAAAGGCGTCCCCATTTGTATAGGTTTTGTTTGTGCCGTTAGCGCTGGAGTAGAACACAGATATTTCACCGTTTGAAACATTGCTGATTGTCACTTGTCTGGTTGCAGCAGAATGTGCTTGTCCCAAAATGTATGTGTTGGTATCGCCCTCGATTGTTATTTCCACATATCCGTCTTTGTATATTACAGTGTATTTTGAATAGTCACTGTCAGCAAGCTCTTTGTATGAAGATTTGCCGTCATTTGTTTTTACTTTTATAACATACAAATCTGGGTCATCTACAGATGTTCTTTGAAGGCTTATCATTGTTGGGATATTGCTAAGTTCGTTGCTGTCAGAGCCTAAGACACGTGTTGTTATATAGTCTTTGCACATGACTGTGTATGGAAGAAGATAAGTTTTGCCTTCATAGGTTATTTTCATTTGGAATTCGCCAACTGGGCTTGTGTAGAAGTCGTCAATCGCAACGCTGTCTATTGCACTGCTGCCTTGAGTTCCGTCTTCATATGTGAAGTAAACTGTTGCAGAATTCAAGTCAAGAGTTTCACCGAGGAAATATTTTGTTCTAATTCCAGAAACTGAAGTTATGCTCTCAACTTGTGGCTTATTTACAACATATTCAAAAGTTGTGGTTTTCCCGTTATATGTTATTGTGCAAGTGTGAGTTCTTGCAGTGTTGTCAAATGTGCTAAGCATATCCGCTGTAATGTTTACAGTATCTGTTGTCCCGTCATTGTAATTAAGCGATAATGTACTTCCATTTATCTCAAATGCTGTAGCGCTTGTAAGATATGAAGTTGTAAAGTTGTTGTCCTTTATGCTGATTGAAGCAAGCGTAACCGCTTGAACATAGTATGTGAAGTCAGTCCTCTTGTCCTCATATCTCACATAACAAGTGTGGCTGCCGACCATGTTATTGAATGGGTCAAGCATAAATTTTGTGATTGAGATTGTTTCTTGGGAGTTATCGCTGTAGTTAAGTCTGAGTGTTGCTCCTGTTATGTCAAAATCTGTTTCGCTTGCAAAATATGTTGTTTTTGGAGATGTTGCGACTTCAATAGAAAGCAATTCTCTTGTTGTGGTTGCTTGACTTACTGAATAAGTGAAGTCGGTTGTTTTGCCGTTATAGGTTATGGTGCAGGTGTGAGTTCCAACAGAGTTGTCAAAACTGCTTAGCATGCTTGCAGTTACATTTCTTGTTTCAGTGGAGCCATTGTTGTAAGTCACTTCGATTGTACTGCCATTTATTTCAAAATCTGTGTCAGTTGAAAGATATACTTTTTTGAAACTGTCGTTTTTGATTGCTATGCTGGCAATTTCAACTGCTTTAACTTCATATTGGAAAGTTGTTGTTTTTCCTTCGTAAGTCACGGTGCAGGTGTGAGTCCCAACAGTGTTGTCAAACTCACTTAACATTGATGATTCAATGCCAACATTTTTGCTTGTGCCGTTTGAATAATTAAGTACAAGTGTTGCACCATTTAACTTAAACTGCGTACTCGTTTCATAATACACAGTTTCTATGTTGCTATTTTCGCTTATTGAGATAGATTCAAGTTTTGCAGATGAGCACCCAAAGGCTACTCCAGCAAAAATCAATACAAACAAAGCGGATAACAAAAGTATAAATTTCTTTTTCATATTTTCTCCTATAGTTTAAACTTAACAACATTTTATCATAAGTTATAAAACAAGTATATCCTTTTTGCATACTTTTACAAAGATACTTAAAAATTTTCCCCTGTAACTTTAATATTCCTCAATCGCTTTGTGCAAGGCTTTTGCGAGGGTTGGGTTCGCGTAGTTTAGGTTGTTGTAGATAAGTTTGGCTTCTTCAAGATAGTCTGCTTGTTTTTCTTTTGTCCAGGTTGGCACTCTGCCACGGATATTGAAGAGCCTATCTGCCATTTTGACCATTGCCACTTCGGGTGGTTGCTTTTTTATCCGCTCAATGCTGTCTTGCATTTGTTTTTCGTGTGGAAGTTGCTCGTTTTTGGTCAAGGCTAGAACGCCGTCTGCAACCTTCTTCCCAAAGACGCTTGCCAAGTCCTCATATGTCGTGGCGGTATCTTCCAATGTGTCGTGCAACAAGGCACAGCAACACGCCAAATTCCAGTCCAGTTTGTCCGCATGGCAGAAGTTTATCACATTCAGCAAAACGCCCGTCACATGTGCAGAATATGGAGTGTCCGCTGGGTGTTTCATCGTTTGCCCCGCATGAGCGTTTGTTGAAAAAAACAATGCCTTTTGAACAATTTTATTATCCCACAAAAAATCCATAAAATTTGTCCTTTTATATTTATCTTTCAGCCTCTGGTTCGTCTTCTTCGGGTTCACCAATAATTGAATACATTTCTTCTA
>CAKVNA010000007.1 GCA_934776915.1 uncultured Clostridia bacterium | reverse complement strand
TGCTTACACTGAAGAAAAAACAGAGTATCAATATACAATGACAGATTTGCTTGTTAAAATGAAAAACATTTTAAAATCAAGTAGCAATGGAACTGGAAATGGAACTATCCCATTGATTGACTTAGGCGACTTTCTTCATGTTTATTCTGTTGATGATAAGGGTCAGATTTCACCTAACCCAGTTGGTGATGGAACTTTAATCAATTCTTACTTCACTGTGCAAGCACACTATGACTATCGTGGCATGGTTTGGGCAAAACAATCGATGTTTAAGTCTGTTGCTGGAGATAGTTCTTTCAATATCAGCGGAATTGCTGACAATGTTGAATATTGGAAAGTAACAAATGAAATAACCCTTACGCAAGCAGACTTTGAAAAAAGATATGTAACCAATGAAAACGGTTATTATTTCTCACTCACTCAAAAGAAATTGAAAGAGTTAAAATCATTTGAAAACCTTGAAATTAACATCGTGTTTGACATATCAAAATTTGAAGACTTAAATGTGTTAGGCTTTGATTACTATGCTCTTTATGGCATTAAAGTAAATTCTCTCGAGATAACTGCCCCAGCACAAAGAGATTTTAAACTGTTGGTTGGTTCGTTAAAAGATACTGGGCTTACAACCATAAACACAACCAATGTCAGGATTGTAAATATTAACTCGGGGGTGACATTATGAAGTGGTATCATTATATCTTATGTTTTGTTTTAATTATTGTTGGCATATTCTCGTCTATTAAACTTGTAAAACTGTTTAACATTTCAAGTCAAGAATATGGCACCGCTGTTACAATCGAAACAAAAAATGACTATGACGAAATTTCAAAGTTTGACTTTGGTTCAATCGGCTTTATTAGTTCTGACAATGTAAATTTTTCAAATGTCACATCGTTTTCACCACAAGAATTTGACGGCAAAAACAAAGATTATGTTTTGCTTTTTAACGACCAAATAGCCGTAAATACTGTCGTATCTAGTGGCAAGGTTATTGGAGATATAAACCTTCTTTTCTACGGACTTGAAGGTGAAAATGTTTCAAAAGCAGAACTTCACTTTGTTGTTGAGTATTATGCTGGTCAAACAAAAGTTACAGTTACAACTAAGAACTCAAACGATTCCATGGCTTATCTTGAAACATATATGAGCATAAACGGAGCCGTTTTAAAAGTTGTTGAAAGGAGTGCAACATGAAAAAAATAATTATTCCGATTGTTTCTGTTATTATTGTTGCCATTGCTGGGATAATGCTTTACGCTTACTGGCCAGCAATCACTGGCACTATTGACGGCAGTAAGTATTATACAAGTGAAGACTTGCAAGAAGCATATGACAAAGGATATTCAGACGGCAATAAGAATGAAACAGAACAAAACGCAAAACTTGAATATTATAAGCAACTTGTTGACGATTATTACTCTGAAGTTAACACATTGAATAAGGAAATTGATAAAATTTCTAAGGACAATGCAGACAAAGACACTTCAATAAAAAATCTTGAACAGATTAAGTCAAAAAATCTTGCAACCATTGAAGAACTTAATAACCTTAGAACTCAAAATGAACAGACGATTGCTTCCCTTAATCAAGACAAAAAATCATTGCAAGAACAAATCTCTCAAAAGACAAACGAGTTGACTTCTGCAAATAATCAAATAAACAACAAGTCTGAACAAATAGCAATATTGCAATCTGAAAAAGAGCAATTAGAGGCACAACTTGTTGAAAAACAAAATTCAATAAAGACATTAAATAGTCAAATTGCCTCGCTTAATACAGATATTTCAAATCTTGAAAACGATAAGGCTAGACTTATTGATAGAATTTCTGTTTTAAACGAAGAAATTGAAAATCTTAATTCAAATTCTGATGCTGACAAAGCAACCATTACTTCTTTAAACAGTCAGATTGCAACATTGAATGCTGAAAAAGAAGCGCTAGAAAATGATAAAGTTAAACTTACTGAAAAAATTTCTACCCTTAACTCTCAAATTGACGAACTAAACAGTGAAATTCTTTCACAAAAAACTACAATTACATCTTTGAATGGTGACATATCAACATTGACAGCAGAAAAAACTGCTCTTATGAATGATAAAACAAGTTTGCAAAATACAATCAATAGTCTCAATTCTCAACTTACAAACTTACAAAATTTGTATACTAATTTGCAAGCGACCAATCAAAGTCATATTCAAACAATTTCTGTTTTGAATAGTCAAATTGCAACTTTAAATTCTCAAATTTCAAACTTAACTTATCAACAAAGTAGCAATCAAAACAATATCAAATCACTTAATGACAGAATTACCGAACTTGAGAAATCTGTCGCATATTATGAACAATATATCTCACAACTAGAAAAAGATAACGAACAAGTCGTTGCCACATTCGAGTTTGACGGAAGTGTTTACAACATTCAGATTGTAAATAAAGGTTCAAAGGTGTCAGTTGTCAACCCAACAAGCACTGCTTACAAGATTTTTAATGGCTGGACTGTAGATAATGAAACTGTTGACTTGGACACTTACACAATTACTGCAAATACAAAGTTTATTGCAGATGTTACATACAAATTTGATGTGAAATTTATGGACGGAGAAACAGTTGTTAAGTCTGACATAATTGTCAAAGACGGGTTTGCAACACTTCCAACCGCCCCAACAAAAGACGGTTATGAATTTGACGGTTGGGCAATAAATGGTGTGGATATTGTGGACAACATTACAACAACCCCAGTTACAGTAAATACAACTTATAAAGCAGTTTGGACAAAACTTATACAAGTTACCTTTGTGTATGACGGTGAAGTAAAATCTACTCAAACAATTCATAGAGGCGAAAGCGTCACCATTCCAGAAATTGAAAGCACTGCTTATAAAATATTCAATTATTGGACGATTAACGGCATTGCTGTTGATGTATCGGCTTATACATTTACTGAAGATACTGTCATTACGGCTAATATAACATACAAATATGATGTTAAATTCGTTAGCGAGAATGAAGAACTATCTAGTGAAATTGTGGAAAAAGGACTTCTTGCAACAGCTCCAGCAACTAACCCAACCACAACAAGAGAACATTATGTTTTCGCTGGCTGGTCTGTGAACGGGACTGAAATAGTCGATATATTGATCTACCCAATAAATGAAAACACAATATTTACTGCTATCTTTGAACTTGAGAAATTTACTGTCAGTTTTACAGATTGGCTTGGTTTCACAGTTTATGGTAAAAAATTAGTTCCCTATGGTGATGTCATAGGTGAGGTTGATATTCAAGCTCCAGCAAAAGAAGAACAAGAATTCGTTTATTGGGCTAATGCCTCGGGTGGTACTAAAGTTGATTTGAACACTTTTGTTGTTACAAGTAATGTTAGACTTTATCCTGCATATGAAAAAATTGAATTTTTTACCCTAAAATTTTATAAAGGTTCTGAATTATTGACGTCTGTTACTGCAAGACGTGGTTCAAAAGTAGCTGTTCCACATGTTACTGCTCCAGAAGGTATGGTTTTCGTTGGCTGGACCTATCATACGTATAACTCTTTGCTTCACCTTGGTGAAGAAGTATCAATTGGAACAATGGACTCATTTTATCGTGCACAATTTGCTTATCTATATATGGGAGATTTCTCTTGCACCAAAATTGTTGATGGTAAAGAAGTTGTTTATTCGGCTTCTATAGGTTCATCTTCCACAGACGATTATAGAGTTTCAAAAGATTCGCTATATTTTAACTTCACCTCTCTTGGACTTGGTAACCAACGTTATTACAAAATCACAATAAATAATGGTGTATATTCTGCAAGAAACGATTCATATCAATGCAGTTATACATTTACATATGACTCAGCTAGCGATACTCTTAGTTTGACTGCTACATATGATTCTGGCAAATCATCCACATTTATTCTTACTAGAACTTCTCAACCAACACAATATATTACGGACTGGGAAACAGCATGATAACCATAATTTTTGCCCCACCTAGGACTGGTAAAACTTGCTTTATGACACACTGTTTGAATATGCATGCTTTCAATAGACAACGTAATAGACAAATGCAAGTGGAACTTCTGAGTAAAAGGCAAAACGGCTTTTCAAATATTAAGACTATACCCCTTCACTGTGTTTCAGCCAACTATGACTGTAAATTCAAGAAATTTGGGTATAGTCCTAGGTTTAGCCGTAGAATTAACCCATATAGACTGGGTTTTGCAAATAAGTTTGTGAAAACACATTTCAACTTGCCCTTCGAGTGTATCGGCATAACGGAAGCCCAGAAGTATTTGAACAGCCGAATGTCAATGTATTTCCCCGAGTGGCAATCTAGGTGGTATGAACAGCACGGGCATAACAATTTGGACATATTCCTAGACACACAAAGACCAATGCTGATTGACGTAAACATTCGAGAGTTAGCACAGTTTATCGAGATTGTGAATTTGGACATACAGTATGGAGAATATGGCAAAGTTGAGAGTTTGACTTGGAAGATAAGAAAGATTGAAAACAGTAGTCTATTCGACAGATACATGGCAAGTGGCAAAAAAGATAACTCATGCTACACCGAAGAAAAAGTGACAGCCAATTACAATGTATTTGAGTGTTATGACAGTCAAAATTGTAAGCCAAAGTTCTACGAAGGACACTTTGACGAAGATATAGACTACAACGAAAGCAAAGAAACAGAAGACACTTTACAAGGCTACATTCAATACTTACAAGAAATGGACGACGAGTTGCCAGAGAATTATTATCAAAGGAGAAAAGCAAGTTGATTAACTACAACAAAAACAAACTTATAAACAAGACCCTAGACAAGTATTACGAAACCTTTTCTCACACTTTAGACACTGCCGACTATGTTCCAGAAAAGTTTAACAAGAGAATACACAAGTATATCTATAAAAACATGAAGAAGTCTTTTCGCAAGATAGACCGTGAAGACCGTAAGTTCCAGAGAAATTTTAATTATTCCTTGAAACTTAAGGAGAAAGAAGAAAAGGCGAAAAAGAATATTGACGAAAGTGCCAATAAACCGAATAAACTTGTTTTGTTCTTCCGAAAGTTGTTTTCTCGCAAGAAAAAAAATTGTTCTCGCTGACGACAATTCTCCAGCAACCAACAAGACGTAGTCGCTTTTTTTTAAAGAGTAGCAACAAATGTTGTGCTATTGTGGGTAACTCGCAGAGTTATCCATAATTGCAGGTATTGTGGGAATGTGGGTTACTCAAAGAGTTATCCATCATTTCCAATTTGCTGTTGGCAACTTGTCAGAGTTGTCAATGGCAATGGTCAATACCCTTGCAACATCGGAAAACTAAAACATAAAACGACCTTTTCGCACAACGGCAATAGGCTCTGCCTTGCCGTGTGCGGAGTGTTACTGCTACTCGACAATTAGTAACACTTAACCGAATACCTTTTATAAATGGAGATTAAAATGGTTACTTCATATTCAAAATTATATTATCAATGTTTATGTGATAATTGTAAAAAAATTGCTGTGGTTGAACACACTACAAAAGTTTATAATCGAGCACAAGCGGTTCGTTCACTTGGTTGGTCTTATGCTAAAAATAGAATTGTCTTGTGTAATAGTTGCAGAAAATTTAAAATTTCTGACAAATACAGATACAAGTAGTCAAACGTTTGACTACTTCTCCCCGGGAAAAGTAGTTTTTCGATTTACTACTTTAATAGGAGTTTTTATGGAAAATTTACAAAACCAAAAAACTGCCTTTTACTTGTTCAAAAAAGAAAGAATTTACAGAGATAAAACACTGACTTCTCTATACTTTAAGTCGAATAAAGAACAAGTAGAAAAGAAAAGTTGTCCAATAGACATTGACGGAGTTAGGTATAAATTAAACAAAGTTACTGGTGAACTGGAATATTACACAAAAAGTGAAGTCCTAAACTCAATGGCATGTTCATTAAGAAGAACAAAGATTGGCTTGAACATGCTTCTTGAAATGAATGACTTTGACTGGTTCGCCACACTTACCTTTGACAGACAAAAGATAGATAGAACGAACGACAAACAAGTATATCATGCGTATAAAAAATATATAGACAACACAAAGCAACGTTTTCCGAGTTTCAGATACATAACAGTTCCAGAACGACACGAAGACGGTTGCATACACTTTCACTTGCTGATTGGTGGACTTACACCAAAACAACTAGGACTTGTAAACAGTGGCAAAGTGTGTTGTTCATGGGCTTACTATAAAAACAAAATTGCAAGTCGAGAGTTTTTTGAAAGAACTAAAGACCAGCATGAACTTACTGACACAGACGGACTTCCGATTTACAATGTGACTTCATTCCCTTATGGACTGACGACAGTGTCAAGAATTGTAAGTCGAGCAAGGTGTAACAGTTATGTTAAAAAATACATGGATAAAGACCTTGGAAAGTCAACAGAGATATTTAAAAAACGTTTCTTCTATTCAAAGAACCTAAACGTTCCGGCAATTGTTGAACAACTTATTGGGGCAGATTTTGAAGCACCCAAAAATTTACAATTTATCTTGGCAAATGACCCACACTTGCAAAATGCAGATTTCACCTACTACAACAAAGACCACAACATTTTGCAATATTGGGAAGAAAATGCCATTAAGAAAAATATAGACAGCGGACTTATTCCACTGTCAGACACCGAACTGGAAAGTTTGGAAAACTCTACAACAAAAGGAGAAATTTATTGGCAAAGAAAACTAAAAGAGTTAGAGGGTTTGTAATGAATAGAAAGACTGGCCATACATCTTATGCTTATTGGCAGAAAGATAAAAATGTCCATTCCCTTGGTTTTACTCATAACCCGTTAGACCGAGCAGAGAAAGAATTGCTTGATTATAACATAAACCCTAAGGACACTTCTGCTTGTTTTGTAAAGACTAAAGTCGAAAAACAAAAGTATAATACATATCGTGAAAAAGAAGGCTTTAGACAATATAGGATACATAAGATAGATAAACCTAAAATTGATAGAATTATATCAAAAGATAATAAAAAAAGAAGGTGATTTCTCACCTTCTAACGAAAGAATCTAGCGTAGCAGTATTTAAAATACCTACAAAGATAATTACGAATTGGGAATAAAATTCCTTTTCACTCAACTTTCGTTGTTTATTATACACTATCAAAATTGAAATTGCAACACTTTATTTGAAAATTTAAAAGGAAAAATAAAAATGAAAGATAAAAAATCCCAAAACAATAGATTAACTGAATTAGGCATAGATAATAAATATTGTCTTAAATTGGACGATACAAAATCTTTATCGGGTTTAAAACAACAACTTAAAGAAAAATTTATTTTGAGCATGCAAAAATTAGGAGAACTCGAAGATTTGCTCGAAAAATATAAAATTAATTCAATAGAAGACTTGGAATTAAGATTAGAAGATATAGAACATTATGCCTATCAATGCTATCAACAGCTTGAACGAGAACTGGAAAGTGAAGTTAAAGTCAAAGAATTTTGGCATAGTGCTTATAAAGAAAGAGACTTAGTCTGTGATTCTCTTTTGCATGAAATTAACCAACTAAAAATGCGTATTAAGGAGTAAAAAATATGGAAAACTTTATAAAATGTGATTTAGAATTTGATGACGATCAACTTAATTATTATATAGATTGGTTGAATACTTGCTTTAATAATAACCGAAAGAATTTTTGTTCACTTTGTCTTGGTGTTTATAAAATATGGGACTACTGTAAAAACAACTTCTGGGTAACAAAAAAACATGAAGTATATAATTCATACAAATTACTTGCAAAATTTGGTTTTGATAAAAAAGCTGTCAGTAGATATAAAAGTTGCTATGAAAGATTTATGTATCCACCAGACATACAAGGTTATCCTTGTACCCTTGTAGAATATTTGCAAGATTTTTCGCCTAGCAAATTGTTTGAACTTCTGCCACTGTCACAAGAAACAGTGTTTGAATTGGTGGACAAACAGTTTATCCGTCCAGAAATGACAGTTAAGCAAATTCGTGAATACATAAAAACTATGAAAGACGGGGATAAGCCCGAAAAGGTCATTGAAGACACTTCTTCCACTGAAATTAACGAAGAAGAAATACCTATGGCCTACGACCCAAAACAAGAATATGAATATTCATATTTTGAGTCAAAAACAAAGAACCAACTATTAAACATAGTCTGGGAACTGCAAAAAGCGTATCAAAAACTTAAAAACAAAAAGGAGAAATAATCAAAAAATGAACGATACACAAAAATTTAATAAAGAAATATATATAAAACGACTAGAACAGGAAAATATATTGTTGAAAGAAAAAGTAAAAACTTTGCTCCTTACAGAGAACGAAACAATAACTCGAATGTCGCAAAAGATAGAACTGCTTGTCGCAAGCAACAAACACTTGCTTCAAAAACTTTCTT
The DNA here is from genome assembly GCA_934776915.1 of uncultured Clostridia bacterium. Lineage (GTDB taxonomy): Bacteria > Bacillota > Clostridia > Christensenellales > UBA1242 > UBA7862. The sequence goes on along the minus strand of CAKVNA010000007.1, from coordinate 6,349 downwards.
TTCTGCAACTTACAAGATAACAATATACAAAAAATTAACTAGGTGTTTTATTCACCTAGTTTTTTTATAAATTATTTGTTATAATTTGGATATGAGTTCTCCATTGTAGTATATTGAACAGTCTGTTGTAATATCCGTTCTATAAAACACAAGCATTATTTTTACCTTATCAAAAGAATTTAATATATATTCTCCAGATTGATAACCGTATCTATCTGTTCCAGAATACATTGTATATAACGCATTTGCTGTTTTAGATACATTATTTCCCTTGATTGAGAAATTTGTCCTATCAAACTTAATTTGGTCTGTTGACCTATTGTCTATTTCAATGTATACATAGGCTTCTAAGCCGTTATACTCTATTCCGTTGTATGCAAGTTTCGCCTTGGCAAAGATACCAAAATAAACTCCTGTAAAAATAATAGCACATCCGAACCAGATGGCAATTACCTTTAGAAAGATTTTGAACGGATGTTTTTTCTTCTTTTTTACTTCTTCTTCCATAAGCATTTCCCTTTAGTTAGAAATATAAATTTTCTTTATTATAACATGCAAAATTAAAAAGTTAACATATGTGACAAAATAACATACATTTCGACAAATTTAGACAAAGGAGAATAAAAACATGGGAAGAAAAAAGAGTTTAACATGGACACAAAGACTTCAGATTGAAACATTAAACAATGCAAAGAAAACAAAGAAAGAAATTGCACAACTATTAGGTTTGCACCTATGCACAATATATAGAGAACTTAAACGTGGTGAATGTACGCTTTTAAATGGCTCAACATGGAAATATTACAAAACATATTCTGCCAACCGCTCACAAGATAGATATGACTTGCTTTGCACCAAAAAAGGAAGACCGATTAAACTCGGCAATGACTATGAATTTGTAAATTACATAGAAAAACGTGTTGTAAAAGATAAACTATCCGCTTGTGCAACACTTGGTGAAATTAAATATAAAGACTTACCTTTCAAAACAAGAATAAGCAAAACAACCCTATACAGATATATTAAAATTGGCTTGTTTCCACATATTAAATTAGAAAAACGAAAAAAAGAATATAGAAAAGTTAAATATAAACATGCCCCAAAAGGCACAAGCATAGAAAGAAGACCACATGAAATAAAATATAGAAATACTTTTGGAAACTGGGAAATGGACTGTGTTTGTGGCAGAACAAAGTCTGTTCTTCTTGTCTTAAGTGAAAGATTAACAAGAAAAGAAATAATTTTTAAAATGGAAAATCAAAAAGCAAACACTGTTGTTCGTTGTCTTAATGTTTTGGAAAGACGGTTTGGGAAACTTTTTAAAAAGATTTTTAAAACAATAACTGTTGATAATGGGAGTGAATTTGCAGACTTCCAAGGAATCGAAAAATCTTCGTATGGCAATAGCAAAAGAACATCTGTATATTATTGTCACCCTTATTGTTCATCAGAACGTGGAACTAATGAACGACTTAATAGAGAAATAAGAAGACTTATCCCCAAAGGCTCTGACATTTCAAAGTATTCCATTCAAGATATTCAACAAGTGGAAGATTGGGTGAATAATTATCCCCGGGAAGTTTTAGGTTATGCAACATCACATGAACTTTTTGAAAAAGAACTTCAAAAACTTGCTTAAAATATATCTTACAATCATTTCAAAAATATTTAACTAAAAAAGAGTGCAGAGCCTACACTCTTCTTTGTCATGCAATAAATATATTTCCCACCAAAAATTTTCGCCTCAACCATACCTTTGCAAAGGTATGGTTTGCTTTTTTCTCCCATAATTTAGCCCATATCTAAAATTTTTTAAACTTTTTCAAATTTTTTGCTAAATTTTCTTGACTTTTCAGAAAAATATATAACAATTAGTGGAAAAATTGCTCATCTTGTGCTGATTTTGGAGCCATGTTAGGCTGCAAAACTTCTTTTTCAATGGAAGAAGCGTTTTGAGGTGGAGTTTGCGTTTTTTCCATAACTGTTACTTCAGCCTCTGCTTCTTTCTGCTTTTTCCTAAATTGCTCTCTTATAATTTCTTCCTTTACGCTTGAAAAGTTTTGTGTTTGTTCCTTTTCAACTTGCGTTGTAGTTTTCTGCACAGTTTCCGCTGGTTTTGGTTCTGCAAAGAGGTTAAGAATTTCGTCATTTACAACATTTTGGTTTATTTCTATTTTAGGTTTTGTGGCAGACTTTGTGCGAGATTTTCTTCCCAATTCGTCTTTAGGGACAAATGATTCTGCAATAAAATCACTTGAAAAACCATTTCTTATTTCCTCATTGCCAACTTCAAAGCCAAAAACTGGGGTAGTCCCTTGGTCTTGTGATTTTGGCTTGCTTACAGACTTTTTCTGAGGTTTTGAGGCTTGCTCACTCTTAATTTGTTCCACAACGGATTGTTCTTGTGGCATAGGTTGAGCGGGTGCAGTTTGAGGAATGGTTGTTACAGCGGAAAGACTGGAAATTGAGCGATATTTTTCGAGGAAACTTCTGCTGAATGTAACGCCATAATCTTTCTTCTTTTTCTTATCCTTTTTCTTGTCGTCAGATTTCTTTGCTGCTTTCTTGGCTGGCTTAAGTTTTTTGCCCGTTTTGGCGGCGGCTTTCTTGGCGTCTTGTGGCTTTTTGACTGCCTTTTTCGCTTTGACTTTTGCCTTTGGCTTGCTCTTGGCTTTGCCCTTTGCCTTAGCCTTGCCACCTTTCTTCGCCGACTTCTTTGCCGCCTTTTTGGCTGGCTTAAGTTTTTTGTTTGCTGGGGTTGCAGATTTCTTTTTCTCGTCTTTTTTGGCGGTCAAAATTTGCTTAATTGCTTCTTCTTTTGTCGAAGTGACGGCAACTGCTGCGGCAAGCCTTTCGGCTTCTTTTCTTTCTTCAAGCCCTTGCTTTAAGATTGGAGCGTCGAGCTTTCTCTTTTCCGTTCGCTTTTTGGTTGGAGAAATTTTGTCCATGAAATCTAGCAACACTTCGTCTTGTTTTTCGTCTTCGCCTTGCAAGAAATGCTTTGTCGCACGGGTGACAATATTCGACACATATTGCTCGTCAATTTTCTCGTTTGCCTGTGCAAGATATTTGTCCATATTCTTGTTTCTGACACCCAAAAGTTTGAAATACACTTCCCTTGTTTCATAATTTTCCTTATCTGCTTGGGTTGTGGCGATGTCAACTGCAGAAAGCAAAATTTCCAGCACTGCTTTGTTGTATTCTTTGGAAGTTGCAAGGTCATAAATCTCTGGTCTATCTTTCACTCTGTTTTCAAAAACTTCAAGAACTCTCTCGCCATATTCGCCGCTATCTTTTAATATTGCAATCATTTCTTCAAAGGCTTGTTTGTCGTCAAATTCGGCAATCTCAAGCAACTCTCTTGACAAGAGAGAAAGGTAAATTTTGCGAGTTAAGATGTTCATAAAGTCAAAGGCAGAAAACACCTTTTTGCCATAGTCGCCATCATCTTCGTCATAAATATTGTAGTTTCTGAAAATGACAGAAAGTGGAACATAGTCGTCTTCTGTCATGGAAAAGTTGTCCAAAACTTCCTCATATACTTCAACATAGTCGCCCGCCTCACGCCTAACAGTTTCCACAAGATACAAAGTTACTTCTTCTTTTGACGACACGAGTTTGAAGAATATATCCCCAAAAAGTGGAATCATGGACTTCATGTCGTAAATTGTTTTGTCTTTTTGGACTTGTTTTACATAAACAATTTTTGGAATTGTCAAAAGTTCTTCCCTAATTGCAGGGACAATTATATAGTTGCCAAAGCGGTCATAACTGCCAAGTCTAAGATTGTCAATTATGTCCCTATTTTGCTCATGGCGGCAACTTTCAATGGCTTGCATATTCGTCAAAGTTTCACCATTTGCTTTCACAAATTTAACTTCTTCCGCCTCATTTTTCTCAACTTTTTGAGGGTTAACTTCGGGCGTTTTCATTTTGTGTTCCATAACTTGTTCTTGCTCTGCCATATTTTACTCCTTTTACAATTTTCACCAAAGTCTCTCAATTTATTACATAAAAGCAACACTATAATTTAAACTTATTAAACTATAATTTACTCGTCTAATGTTTCAAGTTTTCGTTTTTGGTCTTCAAGTTGAAGTTCGGTTAAGAGTTCGTCAATGTCGCCATTCATAAAGTCCAAAAGATTGTAGGCGGTGTAGCCAATTCGGTGGTCTGTGATTCTTCCTTGAGGGAAGTTGTATGTTCTTATTCTTTCGCTTCTGTCGCCCGTCCCCACTTGAGCCTTCCTATTGTCGGCATATTCCTTATTCTTTTGCCCTTGATAGTAGTCATATAATTTTGCTTTCAAAATCATCATTGCTTTATCTCTGTTTTTAAGTTGGCTACGCTCGTCTTGGCAAGTGACAACAATGCCCGTTGGAAGGTGAGTAAGACGAATGGCACTGTCTGTTTTGTTGATGTGTTGTCCGCCCGCTCCGCTGCTTCTGTAGGTGTCAACCCTTAGGTCTTTGTCCAAAATTTCAAACTCCACTTCTTCAAGTTCTGGAAGCACTGCCACGGTGACTGTTGATGTGTGAATTCGCCCTTGGCTTTCCGTTTCTGGCACACGCTGAACTCTGTGAACGCCGCTTTCAAATTTCAACTTGCTATATGCCCCTTTGCCCGAAACTTGAAAGACAGCCTCTTTAATTCCGCCCAATTCGATTTCATTTGAGGAAAGCATTTCAACTTTAAATCTGTGCTTTTCGGCATACATAATATACATTCTAACAAGTTCTGCGGCAAAAAGCCCCGCTTCATCACCGCCAGCGCCCGCTCTTATTTCCATAATGACATTTTTGTCGTCATTTTCGTCTTTTGGAAGAAGCAAAATCTTAAGTTCTTGCTCGCAATTTTCCTTTTGCTCTTTGCACGACTTAATTTCTTCCTCGGCAAGAGTCCTCATTTCCAATTCTTTTTCGCTTTTAAGGAGTTGCTCTGCGTTAGCCAGATTTTTGGAAATCTTTTTAAGTTCCCTATATTTTTCGACAACAGGCAAAAGGTCGCTGTGTTCCTTTGCAAGTTTTTGCCATGTTCTGTTGTCGGCAATAACTGCGGGGTCTGCAATCTTGCTTGTTAAATCTTCAAATTTCTTTTCAATGCTATCCAGTTTTTCAATCATTTTTTTCTTTCCTATTTTTCGACAATCTTTGATAAGTTTTTCTTTATTCCAACAATTTTCGATAATCGCCAATTTCTTATTTCTTCTTTCTTATTTCTTATTTTGCTTTGCAATCACAATTCTATCATTCTGTGAGTAGTCTTTAATAAGTTGAGTGCCAAAGCCTGCCGCTTTAAATATCTCTTGCACAGAAAGTCCTTGATTGCACCCAATTTCCATAAGAATGACGCCGTTTGTTTTAAGATATTTTTCGGCACTTGCTGCAATTTGCCTATAAAATTTAAGCCCGTCTTCCCCACCGTCAAGCGCAAGCCATGGGTCATAGTTTTTCACTTGTGGGTCAAGAGAGGATATTGTGCTTGTTTCTATGTATGGTGGGTTTGAAATGATTATATCAAATTTATCGTCATTTTTCAACCCCTCGAACATATCCCCCAAAACATATCGGACATTTTTTGCCCCAAGTTTTTTGCCATTTTCTTTTGCCACAGACAAAGCCTTGTCTGAAATATCTGTCAGCACAACTTCCGCCCTCCCATGCGTTTGGCACGAAATTGTAAGCCCAATGCACCCGCTGCCCGAGCATAGGTCAAGCACTCGAGCGTTTTCCCTTATATTCGACAAATATTTTAAACTTTGCTCCACCAAAAGTTCCGTTTCTTTCCGTGGGCTTAAAACATTTTCATTTGTCACAAAATCTCTGCCATAAAAACATTTTCGTCCCAAAATTTTGTCAAGCGGCATATTTTTCTTTAATTTTTCGACCACATTTTGCAAAATTCTTATTTCTTCGTCAGAAAACTCATTTTTTAACACATAATCTTTTGTGTTCAATCGCAAAACTTCACAAACAACATTCTTTATGTCATTTATGTCGAAATTTTGGATATTTTGAAGTTCAATTCTCATTTTTTCCAACAATTCACTACGTTTCACGACTTTTTTCTCCAATTTTTGCTATTTTTTAACAATTATTGCTCGTTTTTGCTAATTTTTTGCAACAATTCGTGTTCCAAGACAAAATCTGACTTTATTCTCTATTTATTGTCATTTTGACGGCTCTGTGCCATTCGTCAAGTAGGGGGTTCATTTCGTCAAAAGTTTTTTGCGGGGTGAAAGTTTTTTGCGAGGACAAAAGTGACTTTATCTCGCCCAAAGTTTCATAAGCACCCGTTGCAAGCCCCGTCATAAACATTGCCCCCATGCAAGTACTTTCCATGTTTGAAG
>CAKVNA010000006.1 GCA_934776915.1 uncultured Clostridia bacterium | reverse complement strand
TTGTAATAGAATGTATCCGTTCCGCCCGAGCCACCATTTTTGTTAAGGGTGATTGTAATTGTGTTTGGTGTCCAATAGGCGTAGAGGGTTGTTGCATTTGCAATGTCCCAACCACGGGTACATGTGCCGGAGCCGTTGTAATATTGCGTTCCGCCGCCGCCAGTCGCTGAGTAGTAACCCGCAAAGGTGTAGCCCGTTCTGGTTGGAATAGAAATTGTGTCCATAGAGGAGCCGAAAGTTGCTGTTGTGCTATCCGTTCCGCCCCAGCCAGATTGTTTGTCAAAGGTGACTGTATATTTGTTTGCTGTCCACTTGGCATAAGCAGTTGTGCCGCCAACAGTTGTCCAAGTGATTTGCCCCACACCCGAGGCATTGTAAAGTTGCGTTCCTGCCCCATTTTTGCCAGTGTAATAGCCCGCAAAGGTGTAACCCGTTCTGACTGGTGGGGTGATTGTGCCTAGTTTTGAATTGTATGTTGCAGAGGTGCTGCTTGTGCCGTCAGTTCCGCCTTGCTTGTCTAGGTTGATTGTATAAGTGTTTGCTGTCCACTTGGCATAAAGTGTCACATTGCCCGCTGTTGTGAGTGGTCGTTGGCAGACGCCCGAAGCGTTGTAATATTGTGTGCCGCCGCCATTTGTGGCTGTGTAATATCCGCCAAAAGAATACCCCGCCCTTGTTGGAACTGTTATATTCGCTGTGCGGGAATTGAACTTGACAGATATACTGCTTGTCCCGCCGCTGCCGCTTTGTTGGTCAAAAGTATATGTGTAATTATTTGGTGTCCATTGCCCATAAAGTTTGGTGTCCCCTGACCTTATCCAGTTGCCGCTTGCGTCTGTGTAGCCCGAAACTCCGCTTATTGGCGAGCCGCCCGCTGTGTAAATTTGCACACCGCCCACTGGTTGCGTGAAATATCCATTGAATGTAAACCCGTCATAACTCAGTGTCCCCACACCGCCAAGCACCCCATTGTAAGTCACACTCTTTGTGGTGTTGGTGGCAAGAGCGACAGTGAAATCTCGAATATATATCGGTCCAGTGAAATTGTTGCCAGCGTAAATCATAACATTAACATCAGTTGGATAATCACTTGCAGTTTTGGTTGTCCTTATGTCGTAAACATCAACCCAACCATGATTGTAATAGGAGTTTAAACCTAGTGTATCATTTGTAAACACCTCTTGCCAAGATGAAGTACCATTCACTGTTATTGTTGCAGGAGTGTGAACACATGAATAACCAGCAGAACTATCAAGTTTAACTTTAAGTCCATAAATATACTGTGTATTTGATTTTATTTCCCCTCTCAATATTTGTGCTATCAAATTTCCCGATGAAGCACTTGTGGTTATTTTAGTACATGACAAGCCACTTTCAGTGACAATAGTTCTTGTTGGAGAGGCTGCAGAGTTTGCCCAACTCTTAAGTTCCCCCTCAGTTGTAAGCCCACCGCCATACAAGATATTCTTGTTTTCATACAATGTAACGGTGTAGTTGTTTGGTGTCCATTGAGCAGTAAGGGTGTGATTGCCTACTGTAGTATTGCGGGTGGAGTTGGTGATTATGTAGGGTTCATAGGTAGTGCTAGTTCCCTCACATAACATAATATCAGATATAATGACTTGGTCGCTAGTCATATTTAAATCTGAATTTGTCCCAGACCCTTGCACTATGTAAATATTTCCTTTGTCCGTATCAATCCCTGTATTAGAGGTCGTGTATGTACATTTATAAAAGCCATTACTATCAATCCTTGACTGATAGATTGAACCGTCACCACTATTATTACTCATTAAGAAGGCATATATTCTACCCGTAAACGTTCCCTGAATTTTGCAAGAAACTGTGTATTGGGTGTTAGGTTTTAATTGTAAAGCGGATAAAACTTTTGTGGTATTTGAATTGGTTGTTTTTGTGATTGTTATTACCCCATTTGAAACGGAAACATAATCACTATAAACTCCGTCTGGGATATTAACCAAGTTCTTCCCATTCCACCCCTTGAATGTATAACCCGCCCTTGTTGGAGTTGGAAGGACACCATAATATTCGCCCAGTTGCATTTTAAAGCCCGCACAAGCAGAGCCGCCGTTGGAGTCCAAGGTGACAAAATATTCTGGACGAGTATAATCAATCTTCACCTCGCTTTGCACACGCTGTTGCCCAGCACAGAACAGAATACCCGCACAGCAAAGAGCAATGACAATAAAGCAAAAAGACATGGAGATAAATTGCAATCTTCTCCACTTCAGCTGTTTGAAGTATTTCTTCTTATACTTTTCTATTTGCTCTGTTTGGTTATCCATAGGCTTTCCAAGTGCAAAATGCAGTAAAACGACTTTTAAAACAAAAAAAGACAAAAAACTTGATATGTAGGCAGTCTTTTATGTAGTCTTTGCAATAAATTATTTATGTTGCATAATATGACAAAAGTTGTTATATTTCGACATAAAAAAACATATGTGTAATAAATAATTTATAATACACTAAAATTATATGAGTAGAATTCTACTTTGTCAAGTTTTTTTAGTAGAAATCTACTAAAATTATGTTGATTATGGAACTGAGCAAAAGATTAAAGGAACTTAGGAAAGAAAAAGGAATTTCCCAGCGTGAGTTAGCAAGCGAAATTGGGGTGACGCAAAAGGCTATTGACTTTTGGGAAAAGGAGATAAACGAGCCAAAGGCAAGTTATATTGTGGCACTTTGCAAATATTTTGCCGTTCCGAGTGATTATATATTGGGGCTTATTGATTAAGACGACAAAAAACACCGACTTATGTCGGTGTTTTTAAACCCATAAAATATTTTATTCTTCCACTTTTTTGGCTCTTGATTTCTTAGGTTTTTCTTCAGTTTCTGTTGGTTGTTCCTTGCTTTCAGATGCTGCTTTTGCTTTGTTAAGGAGCAAGTTAAGACGAGCAATCTTTCTGCTGGCTGTGTTTGCATGGATAACACCCTTGCTCTTTGCAGAGTCAATGTAAGATGTTATGTCAACAAGCATAGCTTCTGCTTTTTGAACATCTTGACCAACAACAACTCTGAAATTCTTAATCATTGTTGCCATTGTGGACTTGACATATCTGTTTTCTTCCTTTCTTCTAGCGGAAACTAAAACCCTTTTCTTTGCTGATTTGATATTTGGCATTGCTAACTCCTTTTTAATACTCGTCAATTCTAGCATATTGAAATTTAATTTGCAACCCTTTTTTCAATCTTTTTTAACAAAATTTTTACAAACTTCAAACAATTTTGCCATTTCACCCAATTTTAGCCATTCAAAATGCTCGCCACAAGATAGCCCACTGCATTTTTTGCGTCCATTTCCCCACTTTTTGTTGCATATTCCGTTTTTGCACACAAGTCAAACGCTCTTTTAAGTTCCCCTAAACTAAAATTTTTGAGTTGTGCTTTGTATTTTGAAATTGCATATTCCTTTACGCCAAGATATTTTGAAAGTTCTGCCACAGAGCAGTTGCTTCTTGCAATAAAGAACAATCTTCTGAAATGTGACTGCATGGTGGAGATAATTTTGGAGGGTTGCTCCTTGCTTTTTAGCATTGCGTCAACAAGAGCAAAGGCTTTGTCCCCATTTTTTTCACTTATGGCGTTTGTTAGGTCAAAAATTACATATTCAAGGTCTTTTGTAACAAAATTTTCCACATCTTCCGCCAGAAGTTTCGCCCCCGAGCCGATTATTGCTGATATTTTGTCAATTTCTGTGTCAAGTTTGGTGATACTGTTGTTGCAATATTCAACAAGTTTCAAAACTGCCACTCTGTCTGCCACAATTCCCTTTTCTTTTAGTTTGCTTTCTACAAAGTTATTCAAAAACACTGGGCTTGGCTTTTCGCAGTCGATATTTTCAACTTTCCCTTCAAGGCTTGTAAAAAACTCACTTTTCATCGTGGAAAAGAACACAAGACAAGTTGTTGGGTTTGGTTTTTCAAAGTATTTGAGAAAAATTTTTCTTTCACTTTCGTTTTTCTTGCCCAAATAATCGTGGACAACAACCAATCGTCTTGCATCACAAAATGGCAACGCTTGGCAACTCTCGACTATCGCCCCAGCACCCCTTGTGTAGTCGTCCATAAAGACATTTTTGTTGAAGTCTGGGAGTGTGATGTTTAAAGCCTTTTCAATTTTTGACAAAGCCCCAACAGTCAGCAGACTTTCGCCACCGTTTATTATATACACACTTCCTACACCCATTTTTAGTTTGTTATCCAAATCTTCGTATCTCATAATTTCTCCTCAATTATACACTAACCCACAAAAAAAGCAATATTTATCCACATTTTTGTGCCAAAAAGGCACCTCTCGGCGAACTCCGAGGAGTTATATTTGCTTCCCCGCCAAAGAACTGCAAGTCTGTCATAAACAGCGAAAAAGTTATGCACAAAACTATGACCATTGCAACTATCGCCCTAGTCCTTGCACTAACTACAAAATATTTGCTACCGCTCCACAAAAGAGCCATGTATAAAACTATTGAAAGCACATTTACATCAGTGTATTCAATGCTACTCCCCGGCAGTGAGATAATCAGTTCATTGAAATACACAAACAAGTCAAAGAGTATCCCTGGAGCTTTTAGAATGAACCCAAGTGACGGGATTATCATAACAATTATGTTGCAAACGAACAAGAGTGTATAAAACAGAGTGAAAAGTGGAATTAAAAACAAGTTTGCAAGCATTGTCCAAGTTGTAACACAACCAAAGTAGTAAAGCATTATTGGAAGCACCCCAATTTGAGCAGATAAAGATAGTTTTGTAACATTCCAAAACTCTTGCATAAAAGCACTTTTAAACTTAATAAAGCCCAAAATTCTTGACATTGAAATTATGCCAAAAACTGCTGCAAATGACAACTGAAAGCCCACTGCAAAAAGCATTGTTGGCGAGAAAACTAGCAAGATTATTCCCGCAAGGCTTAGAGCGTTTAGCGAGTCATATTTTCGTTCAAAAAGTTTGGATAATAATAGACAAATTGACATAACACTTGCCCTAACAACAGATGGTGTGAATGAACACAAAACGCAATAGCCAAGCAGAAATCCAGAGATTAAAAAGAATTGAACCTTGTCATTTACCCTAAACTTTGACAGAAGCCACGCAATAGCCATCACAAGAATTGCCACATGCAAGCCCGACACAGCAAACAGATGCATGACTCCACTTTGCTTAAAACTATCCAACTCATGAGTTGGCACCGTTGCCCTGTCGCCATACAAAATTGAGTAGCAAATGTTGCCATTTCTTTCGCCTAGGTTTTCAATAAGCAGTTTTCTATTCCTTTCTCTAAAATTTTCAAGTGGAGTGCTGTCTTTTCCAATTTTTTCAACATCAGTGCCGCTTATTGCAAAAAATCTATACACATTGTTAGTTGCCAAAAAAGACGCTCCACCATTTTTATGCGTAAATGAGTTTTTCATAACTCGTGCTTCAAATATAACCCTATCAAAGCGTTCTACATAGTCAAACTTCTCTCCAAAATTAACGACCATGCTTGCTCTGCCTTCAACTTTTTGAAAAGGAGTTTCTCTGTCTGCCGTGTAATATATATCCCTAAATTCCATATAGTAGGCGTTGTCAGCATCTTTTTGGGTTTCCACTGTTGCCATGATATAAACTCTGCCCTGAATTGTGGGATATTTTTCAAAAGTATCAAGTTTTATGTATGAATACGCCGACACGCCGCACAAAATTATAAGAGATATGCCAAGCAACACAAAGCGTTTTTTAATTCCACAATACAAAAAATATGCAATGGGAAAAACTAGCAACACAAGATAAATTTTGTCGCTATATACCCTTACTGCCCCGAAAATGCAAAGCATAGCAAGCAAAAAGAGGAAAAATATTGCCCTAAAATTACATATTTTCTTAAATTTTGTCATCATTTTCAAAACTACATTTTTATTTTACACGACTTGCACAAAATAGTCAAAATATTTTTTTTGAAAAAAAGTTGACAAATCTATTGCTTTTTCTTTTTAACTTTGCTATTATTATCTCGGTTGCAAAAAACAATCGCTTGCCATCATAGTATAATGGTTAGTACACTGGCCTCTCACGCCGGCAATGCGGGTTCGAACCCCGCTGGTGGTACCATATTTCTTTGTGAAATAACATTTGCAAGTTTTTTGCAAAAATTGAGGAGGACAAAATGGATTATCAACCAGATTTACCCGGGATTGATTGGGACAAAGAGTGCAATCCAGACCAACTTGAATTAGATCTCACATATGGTTCTGATGACGATGAAGAATAAACAAGGCTTTTGCTTTGTTTATTTTTTTGTATGTTTTGCCCATTGAAATGCCCCACAAAATGTGATAAAATTCTATAAAACATGGAGGGGTTATGAACAATATTTCACTTTATGATGTTGAACTTTTAAGACCATTTGTAGGAATTCCAAGCGACATTTCATCTGTTGCAAGATTTCCAGAAATGGCAGAATCATATGCAAAACTTAAATCTGTTGTGCCAGAAGATGTGAGCCACACGGAAGCAGTTATGCTTTCAAAATATGTCCGCACAAAATCTCTTGTTGAAAGCAAAATTTCTGCATGGGCGAACAAGATGTCAAAAAAATCTATGGAAGAATTTGACACCACTGCAAAACTCTTTATCTACTCTTACAAATCTGGCAACCACGAAAATTTTGCCGAAAACATTGACGATAAATTCTCTCAAAATGTTTATCTTAAATCTCTTGTAAAAGCACAAGAATTTGAAGATTTCCTCTTGTATATAAGGCAACAAAGACTTGATGTTTTCCCCGAAGATAGGCTTCATGCTTATAAAGGAATTGAAGTTGTGGAAGAATTTTCTGACGGCGAAGAACTTGAATATGACGAAAACGAGGACTATTCTTTGTAACAATTTTTAATAGAATTTTGCTATATTTTTGATAATTTTTTGCATAAAAAAACCTTCTAAAAGAAGGCTTTTTTTGCATATTATTCAGGTTTTTCCACTGGAACAAGTTTGATGTGGACATCTTTTAGTTGTTGTGGGAAAACTTCATTTGGAGCGCCCATAAGTGGGTCTTGAGCAGACTTGTTTAGTGGGAATGCTATAACTTCTTTTATGCTATCTTCCCCGCATAAGAACATAAGCAGTCTGTCAAAGCCGATTGCTGCACCAGCGTGTGGAGGTGCGCCATAACGGAAAGCGTTGTAGAGTGCTGGAAATTTGTTTTCGACAACATCTTGCGAATAGCCTGCAATTCTAAAGGCTTCAACCATGATTTCTGGGTTGTGATTTCTCACAGCACCACTTGCAAGTTCAACGCCATTTAGAACAAGGTCATATTGATATGCCAAAATATCAAGTGGTTTTTTGTTTTTCAAAGAGTCCATTTCGCCTTGAGGCATGGAGAATGGGTTGTGCGAAAATTCCACCTTTCCTTCGTCATCTTCTTCATAGAATGGGAAGTCAACAACAAAGCAAGGCTTAAAGCAAGTTTTGTCAACGAGGTCAAGTCTTTCCCCAAGTTCGTTTCTCAAAAGTCCTGCAAGTTTCATAGCTTTTAGTCTGTTTACATCAGCAACAATAAATATAGTGTCGCCCGCAACAAGATTTAGTTTTGCATTAAGTTTGCCAAAGTCGTCTTCGCTGAAATATTTTGCCGCTGGTCCACCCAAGGCTTCGCCGTCATATTTAAGATACACAAGTCCGCCTGCCCCTTGAAGTTTAAGAAAGTCGGTGACTGCGTCAAAGAATCTTCTTCCCATATTGTTTGCTTGGGCTTTAATTGCAAAAATGTTTTTGCCACCGATGACTGAAAAATTGTGAGATTTGAACTCATCAGTCAAATCTACAAGCACAAGTGGGTTTCTGAGGTCTGGCTTATCTGAGCCGTATGTGAGCATGGAGTCCCAGAATTTTATTCTTCTGAATGGTGGCTTTTCAACAGACAATGTGCTGAAGTGTGTGAGTGTGTTATAAAGAACCTTCTCCATAACATCCAAAACATCTTCTTGTGTTGCAAAACTCAATTCAAAGTCAAGTTGATAAAATTCACCTGGGCTTCTGTCTGCACGAGCATCTTCATCTCTAAAGCATGGAGCAATTTGGAAATATCTTGTAAAGCCGCTGAGCATCAAAAGTTGTTTGAATTGTTGTGGACTCTGTGGCAATGCGTAGAATTTCCCTGGGTTAAGTCTGCTTGGAACAAGGAAGTCTCTTGCACCTTCTGGGCTTGACGAAGTGAGAATTGGGGTTTGAATTTCCAAAAATTCAAGTTCCCTCATTTGTTGACGCAAAAACTCTAGGAGTTGTGCCCTTAAGACGATATTTTGCATATTTTTCTCGTTTCTTAAGTCAAGATATCTATATTTTAGTCGAGTGTTTTCGTTTTGGTCACGCGCTTTTAAAATTTCATAAGGCAAAACCTCGCTGCATAGCCCCAAAATTTTGACACTTTTTGCCAAAACTTCAATTTCGCCCGTTGCCATGTCGGAATTTATATTTTTCTCACCTCTTGAACGGACAATTCCTGTTATTGTGACGGTGCTTTCACGAGTTAGACCTTCGACAAGCTTTTCATCTTCCACAAAAACTTGTACAACGCCGCTTTGGTCACGAATGGTCAAAAATGTTAGACCGCCCATTTTTCTTATGTTATTGACCCAGCCAGCGACTCTGACTTCTGCCCCAATGTGTTTTGCGTTCAAACTTCCACACATATGGCTTCTATAAATGTTGTTTTTCAAACTAATCATAATTTTCCTCTTTAAGCATGTAAGATTTTTATCCAAATGAATTATATCATTTTGAAGATTTGTTGTCTATATTTTTTTAACAAAAAGCGGGCAAAGTTTTAAAAATTTTTTCTTTAAAACACAAAATTTTCTCGTTAACCACATATTTTAGCCAAAAAAATTGGACATTTTCGTGCAAAAAATTGCATTTATTTGTGCAAACTTACAATAAATTGCCAACCTATTGACAATGGGGTGAAAATAATATATAATACAGACAATAAAAAGCATAGGGGGAAATTTTTATGGGAGAAAAGAAAGAAAAAAAGGCTACAAGTTCAATCACAAACAAGGCTTCAAGAAGAGTTAAACAGGGCTTTATGACTGTTGGTGCAGGGGCTTTCCTTGCAGGGGCTATTGCAAGTGCTGTTCTTGGTGGCAAGTCAAAATCAATAGACAAGGAAGCTCTTGAAGCATTTAATGATTTTAGCCAACCAAATCACACTCAAATTGTGCAAGAAGAAACATCAGCCGATGTTATTGTTGCCCTTCCAACTGCTCCAGCAACAACTGAAAAAGTTGAAACAGAACAAGGGGTTGTGGAAGTTGAAACTCAAGAAGTTGTGACAGAAGAAAATCAACCTGCACTTGTTATCAATGTTAAGGCTGAAGTGTCAAAAGAAGATAAGATTGCACAATATTTGCAAGAACGCAAAGAAGAAAAATCTGCAACCAAAACTGGAACAGGCACAACACGCCACTTGACCGCTGAAGAGATTAAAAATAATTTTAAGACACAAGTGACATATCGTGGTGTTGCTCAATCTTCAGTTGAAGAGGAAAAGGTTGAACCAGTTGTAGAAGAAGTTAAAGCTCAAGAAGAAGTCAAAACTCCAGCTCAATCACAAAAAGCAGAAAAGCCAACGGGATATATTTTGGAAGATGTTGAAACATCTGAAACTGAAACTCCAATAATGGAAAATGTAGATGTTATCGTTCCTCAAGAAGAAATACACATTCCAACTGCTCCAAAACCAGCAGTAGAAGAAAAAGTTGAAACAAAGGCTGAAGAAAAAAATATTGACTTCTCACTTAATACCGGCGTTAGTTTTGATAGCAAAGCAAATGCACAGGTTGCAACATCACCATCAACAACTGTTGCTGTTTCCAAAAATGAGGGATTGATGTTCTCTTTTGCAGCGGGTCCTTCCCTTGTTGTTTCTGGAAAAGGCATTAACTTTGACCTTGCAATGGGCGTGGCTCTTAGCGTAAATCTTTCCGAACACACACAATTCTACACATCAGTTGTTGCTGGCACAGGCATTCCTCTTGGCAAAAATGCAACATTTGGTGACTTTCTAAACAACGGGGCTGCTGTTGCAAGTGCTGGAATAAAAATTACTTGGGGGGGCAAAAATGTTAAATATACCCCGGACCTTTCAAGTGTATCTGGGGCAATTAGACACAATGTTAAACTTACTCCAAGCAACCCAAGCACTCCAGACAATCCTGTTAATCCAGACAATCCTGTTAATCCAGACAATCCAACTGGTGGCAAAGGAAACATCTCTTATGACACAGGTCACTATGATGAAACTCCAAGCAATGGGAATACATCAATTGGAGCCGACCAAGGAATAGCAACTCCAAGCAATCCATTCCCAGACAATGACTCATTTGGATTTGATTTTGAAAGGGAATAACTGATGTAAAAGTTTTAAACTAAAATATCTTTAGAAAAATATAATTTGAAATAGTTAGGATATATAAATTTGTCAAAAAACACACAAACTCCCCCGTTTGTGTGTTTTTTAATATCAATATCATTATGGTTAATCCTTATCTATTGTAACCGTTACTCTTTATTAAGCTCGTTTGCAATATATTCAATGGCTGTTTTTTTGTCCTTTGGGTCAAACCAATACACATCACCAAACCCACGGAAAAAAGTGAGTTGCCTTTTGGCATAATGTCTTGAGTCTTGCTTTATTTGTTCTTTTGTTTCTTGAATTGTCTTTTTGCCGTCAAAATAGTCAAAAAATTCTTTATATCCAATGGCTTGCATGCTTTGGCTGTCTTTGTTGACTTTGTGAGTGTCTAAAAGGGCTTTTATTTCGTCTTCAAGCCCCAGAGAAAACATGTTCTCAACCCTTTTGTTGATTCTGTCATAAAGCACTTCTCTTGGGGGATTTAAAGCGACAAAAATGCAGTCATAAAGGGGCTTTTCTTCTTGTGTGTGGCTTGACTTTGGCTTGCCCGTTATTTCGCAAATTTCAATGGCTCGTATAACCCTTTTTGTATCGTTTATGCTTATTTTTTCGCAAGAAACTGGGTCAAGAGTTCTTAAAATATTATAAAGATATTCCTTCCCTTTTTCTTGCAAGATTTGATTGTATTTATTCCTAATTGTGTCATTTTTTGGAGCATTTGCAAAAGAATATGGATACAAAAGTCCACGAATATAAAGTCCCGTTCCGCCAACAATAATTGGCAACTTTCCACGGGAAGAAATATCCGAAATTATCTTTCTAGCAAGTGTGACATATTGCTGAACGCTAAAACTATCCCCCGCTGCAACAATGTCAATCATATGGTGCTTTGCTTGGGACAATTCTTCCTTGGTAGGTTTTGCTGTGCCAATGTTTAGGTCACGATAAATTTGCATGCTATCACACGACACAATTTCGCCATTAAAACGCTTGGCACATTCGATAGCAAACGCCGTTTTGCCACTTGCAGTTGCCCCGCCAATAATCAAAACTTTCACGAAACAATCCTCTTAAACATTTTTTCTATTTCATATTTTGAAAACTTTATGCACACAGGTCTTCCGTGTGGGCATTGCAAAATTCTGCCCTCTTTTGAAATTTGCTCCAGCAAAATTTCAATTTCGCCGTCACTTAAATTTTGTCCGCCTTTAACTGCCGCCTTGCACGCACAAGTTGCAAAATGATTTTTTATTTGCTCATTTGTTGGCGAGATTTTGGTCAAATTTTGCAAACTTTCTTGCACAAATTCCTCAAGATTTATTCCGTCAAGAAGCGCTGGAATTGATGAGATTTTGTAAGTCTTATTGCCAAAACTTTCGACCTCAAACCCAAGAGATGAAAACACATCAAGGTTGTCTTCAACAAGTGTCTTTTCTTCTTCGTTTACTTCAAAAACATATGGCACAATAAGTGGCTGAGCAATCATTTTCTTTTCTTCAAACATTTTTGTAAACTTGTCAAAAAGCACTCGCTCGTGACCTGCGTGCTGGTCAATCATAATAAAATTATCCCCAATTTCAATCAAAACATAGGTATTGAAAAGTCTGCCAACAAGTTTGTAATTTAGTCCAGTGTTCATTTCCACTTGCGAAGGCTTGCTGTCACTTTTCCAAAGGTCACCAGCCACAAATGGTGTTTTTTCAAATTCTGACTCGCTGTTTTCCTTTGCGTCTTGCTGTTCAGTCTTTTGTGTTAATTCTTCTTTTTCTTGTTCTTCTTTTTGCCTTCTTATTTCGCCATAATGTTCATAATCGGCACTGCAAAGCACTTTCATGCTGCTATCTGCCCCAGCCATTGTGTGCCTTGGAATGTGGACATTTATGACGCTTAATTCGTCAGCAAACTTTTGCATATCGCCAAAACTAAACCCGCCTTTCACTTCTTGAAGTGGAACTTCTGGAGTTTTTGCTTCGTCATCAATTTTGGCTTGCCCACTTATGGCAAAAGAGTTGCTTCCACTGCCGCCCATAAAGTCACCCGTGGCATTTGTTCCGTCAGAATAGAAAAGTGGAGTGTTGCTTTCGCTTAATGTTTGCAAAACTGCACTGTAAACTAAGTCGTAAATCTTCTTTGATTCCCTAACCTTAATTTCCATTTTGCTTGGGTGGACATTGACATCAATTTCGTCACTTGGAAGTGAAATATTAAGCACAAAAAGTGGAAATTTGCCTTTCATTAAAAAGTTCTCGTAAGCATTTGACACTGCAACAGACACAAGCGAATTTGCAACATATCTGCCGTTTACTATAAGTGTTTGATAAGTTTTGTTTGCCTTGCAAAAAATTGGTTTTGCAATGTAGCCAGAAAGTTTGTAAGCACCAGATAATGTTTCTATTGGAATAAGATTGTCCGTTGTTTCTCTGCCATAAATTTCAAAAATCTTGTTTTTTAGCCCTAGCCCAGTGCCAGAGAAAACAGTTCTTCCGTCAACTATATATTTTATAGCAATGTTTGGGTTTGCGAGCATAAGTCGTTCGACAATGGAAGTTATTGCACTGCCCTCTTGTCTGTTAGACTTCAAGAATTTAAGCCTTGCTGGTGTATTAAAAAACAAGTTCTTAACGGAAATCATTGTTCCATTTCTAGCCCCGCAAACATCTTTATACTCTACAACCCCACCATTTATGCAAATTTTGCCACCGATATCACTATTTTCTGCACGGGATACAAGTTCCACTTGGGCACCAGAGGCTATGCTTGCAAGTGCCTCACCCCTAAAGCCAAGTGTTGAAATGCTGTCTAGGTCATCTGCTTTTGCAATTTTGCTTGTGGCGTGTGGCATAAAGGCTTTTGGCAAATCATCATATTCAATGCCACAACCGTTGTCACTTATTCTTATAAGTTTTGTGCCGCCTTCTTCAATTTCAATGGTTATTGCAGTTGACTTGGCATCAAGTGCATTTTCCACCAATTCCTTGACCACAGAGGCAGGTCTTTCGACCACCTCGCCAGCGGATATTCTGTTGTAAACCTTTGGTTCAAGAACATTTATTCTTGGCATCATTTTCTCCTTATTTGCTAACTTTTCTGTTCAAATCTACAACAATTTCAAAGGCTTCCATTGGACTTAGTTTGTTTAAGTCTATGTTCTTTAGCATATTGATAATGTTGTCCTTTTCGCCTTGAGAAAGTCCCTCAGTCTTTTCTTCTGTTGACGCTTTTATGTCAAACTTGACCGAGTTCTTTTCCAGTTGCGACAAAATATTCTTTGCACGCTTTATTATTTCTTCATAAATTCCCGAAAGTGAAGCGACTTCAATTCCGAAACTCTTGTCCGCACTGCCACGCATAATTTTTCTTAGGAAAACAACAGAGCCGTTGAATTCCTTTACGCTGACCTTGTAGTTCTTGACGCCCTCAAGTTTTCCCTCAAGCGTTGTAATTTCGTGATAATGAGTGGAAAAGAGTGTTTTACATTTTATTTTTGTGGAAATGTATTCAAGAACAGCCCAAGCAATGCTCATTCCGTCATAAGTTGCAGTGCCTCTGCCCACTTCGTCAAGAATAACAAGACTTTTTGGCGTAGCATTGTTAAGAATGTTTGCAACTTCCACCATTTCCACCATAAATGTGCTTTGTCCGCTGCTTAAATCATCACTTGCCCCAATTCTGGTGAAAATTCTGTCTGTAATTGCAATTTCTGCACTGCTTGCTGGCACAAAACTCCCTATGTGAGCCATAAGAACAATAAGTGCAATCTGTCGCATATATGTGCTTTTGCCCGCCATGTTTGGGCCAGTTATTATAAGAGTTCTATCGTCTTTTTCGTCAAGATAGGCGTCATTTGGCACAAATGAGTCACCTTTCATGTTTGCTTCCACAATAGGATGTCTGCCGTTTTGAATTTTAATATGCTTATATCTTTCGCTTATCTTTGGTCTAACATAATTGCACTCGTTTGCAACTTTTGTAAGCGACAAAATTGTGTCAATATATGCCACATCACTTGCCACTTGCTGAATATCCTCAACAAGTTCTTTTAACTTTTCCTTTATGTTTTCAAAAATAGTCATTTCAAGTTTTATAGCAAGTTCTTCAGCGTTTAAAAGTTTGTTTTCAATTTGCTTTAGTTCGTCTGTAACAAATCTTTCATGATTAGAAATTGTTTGCTTGCGTTGAAAACTATATGGCACTGCATCTGCTTGAGATTTTGGCACTTCGATAAAGTAGCCAAACACTCGGCTATATCCCACTTTAAGCCCTTTTATGCCCGTTTCTTCCTTTTCCTTGGCTTCAAGTTCGGTTAGCCATGTTTTTGCTTGCGAGGACATATGCCTTAATTCATAAAGTTCCTTATTAAAATCTTCCCTAATATATCCGCCACTTGAAGTGAGTGCTGGAGGGCTATCGACAAAAGTTTTGTCCAAAAGTTCTGCCAAATTTTTGACAGAGGCTATGTCTTGAAAAAGACCACCAAAATGTTCTTTTGAAAGTTCGCCCACAAAGTTTGCACAGTCAACTGTATGCACAAGCGAATTTTTAAGAGCAATGCAGTCTTTTGGCATAATTGTGCCGTAAGAAATTTTGGAGCAAATTCTTGCAATATCACTTATGCCCGCCAGCGAGCCTTCAAGGTCACTTTGCAAAATGGAATTGCCAGACAACTCCTCAATGCAATCAAGTCGTTTGTTAATTTCTGTTGAATTCTGAAGGGGTTGCAACACCCATTTTTCAAGAAGTCTTGCCCCCATGGCTGTTTTTGTTTTGTTAAGATGTCCCAAAAGAGAGCCACGCCTCTTGTGGTCTTTTGCATTTTCCACAAGTTCCAAATTCCTGCAAGCGTTGAAGTCTAGGTGCATAAAGTCACTATGTTTTTCGGTGATGATTTTGTTTATGTGATTTAGACTTCTCATTTGCGTTTCGTTAAGATAGCCCAAAAGTGCGCCTGTGGCAGATATGGCACTGTTTAATTTTGCAAAGTCGTGACCTGCAATGCTGCTTATTTTAAATTGTTTCTTTATTAGGTCTTTTGCGTTGTTTAGGTCAAATTCAAAGTCAAGATGTTTTGTAAATGGAGGCAAAAAGTCAAGATTCCTTATATCTTTGTCATGCGACATCATAAACATTTGCTCGTTGCAAATGATTTCCGCTGGACGAATTCTTGAAAGAAGGTCCATCAACTTTTGCTCGCTATCCTCTGCAT
>CAKVNA010000005.1 GCA_934776915.1 uncultured Clostridia bacterium | reverse complement strand
TTTTTATAAAATTCTTCCCTAAACTCCAAAAATCTATGTTGTTTTACGGCTTCTCTTATTTGTTCCATAAGTTTAAGAAGATATCTTAAGTTATGTTTGCTTAAAAGTCTTGCACCCAAAATTTCACCTGTGTTGAACAAATGGCGAAGATATGCTTTGGTATAATTTTTGCAACATTCGCAGTCGCAGTTGTCGTCAAGTGGCGTAAAGTCTTCTTTATACTGTGCATTTTTAACCACAACTTTGCCATGGGAAGTAAAAGCGGTGCCGTTTCTGGCAATTCTTGTTGCAAGCACGCAGTCGAACATGTCAACCCCACGCAAAACGCCTTCTACCAAGCAATCTGGGCTGCCAACCCCCATAAGATAATGTGGACTATCCTTTGGCAATTTGTCTTTTAGGTCGTCCAAAACATCATACATAACTTCTTTTGGCTCACCAACGCTAAGCCCGCCTATCGCAATTCCGCAGCGGACATAAGGCTTGGCAAGTTCCAAACTCTTTTCTCGCAAGTCCTTATACACATTCCCTTGCACAATGGGAAACAACATTTGTTTTGGGTTTTTCTGCACCGCATAGCAGCGTTTCAGCCATTCATAAGTCCTTTGCATTGCCTTTTCTGCCATTTTGTGAGAAGTCGCCTTTTCCCCGTCACCAGCATCAGTGCAAACATCAAGTTGCATGATAATATCCGACCCCAAATCATTTTGAATTTTCATACACTTCTCTGGCGTCATAAAGTGTTTTTCGCCGTTTAGGTGTGAGCGGAATTCCACCCCGTCATCACTGATTTTCCTGAATTTTGAAAGTGAGAAAACTTGAAATCCGCCCGAGTCTGTAAGAATAGGCTTGTCCCAATGCATAAACTTGTGAAGTCCGCCCGCCTTTGCAATAAGTTCGTTTGTTGGGCGAAGATACAAGTGATATGTGTTTGACAAAATTATTTGAGCCCCAATTTCCTTTAAGTCCTCTGGTGTCAAACTTTTCACCGTTGCTTGCGTTCCAACTGGCATATATATGGGGGTTTCGATTTTCCCGTGTGGAGTTTTGAATATCCCCGTTCTTGCCCCGCTGTTTTTGTCAATATGTGTGGTTGTAAATTCAAATTCGCTCATTTGTTCTCCTTTTTTGGCTTTTCCCTATAAAAAAACGAACTGTCGCCAAATGAGAAAAATCTATATTTTTCTTCCACTGCCGTTTTGTAAACTTTCATTGTGTTTTCATAGCCCGCAAATGCACTTACAAGCATAATAAGGGTGCTTTCTGGAAGGTGAAAGTTTGTTATTAAGCAGTCCACAATTTTAAAATCATATGGTGGATAGCAAAAGAGTTTTGTATTGCTCTTTTGTGCCACCACTTCACCTGTTTTGCCCGCACTTTCAAGAGTTCTTACGCTTGTTGTGCCAACGGCGATAATTCTTCTACCCTCTCTTTTTGCCTTGTTAATTTTTTCTGCCACATCTGGCTCAATTTCATAATATTCTTCGTGCATATCGTGGTTTAGAATGTTGTCTTCCTTAACCGGTCTAAAAGTCCCAAGCCCCACATGAAGCAAAACATTTAAAATTTCAACACCTTTATTTTTTATCCTTTCCAAAAGTTCTGGCGTAAAATGAAGTCCTGCAGTTGGTGCTGCAGTTGAGCCATTAAACTTGCTATACACCGTTTGATAGCGTTCGCTATTTGCTAACTTTTGCTTTATATATGGTGGAAGTGGGGTTGTGCCAACTCGTGACAAAATATCTTCAAATGTTCCCGAAAAAGAAAATCTAACTTCCTTCCCGCCAAAGTCATTATCCCCCAAAATTTCGCAACTCAATTCGTCAGAGAACACAACTTTTGTCCCCGCTTTAAGTCTTTTGCCGGGTTTTGCAAGTGTTTGCCAGTCGGTCAAATTTTCTCTTTTTATAAGAAAAATCTCGACATTCGCCCCCGTTTCCTTTTTGCCAATAAGTCTGCAAGGGATAACCCTTGTGTTATTGCACACAAGCACATCACCCTCGTGCAAAAAGTCTATAATATCCCTAAAATGTTTATGTTCAATTTGCCCATTGTCCATATTAAAGCACAAAAGTCTTGACGCATCTCTAGGCTCAATGGGAGTTTGTGCAATAAGTTCTTCGGGCAAGTTATAATTATATGTGCTTCGTTTTGTAAAATCTATCATTTCTTTCCGTCCTTTGGGAGCAAGTCTTTTAGTCCCAAATGTTCATATGCCCCCTCAAGAGCAATTCTGCCCCTAGGAGTTCTTGCAATGAAGCCAAGTCTTATGAGATATGGCTCATACACATCTTCAACTGTCGCCACTTCTTCGCCAATGGCAGTTGCAAGAGTTTCCACCCCCACAGGGCCGCCACCAAATGTGGTTATAAGTTTTTCAAGAAGTCGTCTGTCCACAAAGTCAAGCCCTTTCTCGTCAACATCCATAAGTTTAAGTGCTTCACGAGCAATGTCAAGAGTAACTTCGCCGCCTGACTTCACTTGTGCATAGTCCCTCACTCTTTTAAGTAGTCTATTTGCAATTCTTGGTGTGCCACGGCTGCGTTTTGCCACTTCCAAAATAGCCTCTGGCGTTATATTCACATTCAATATTTTTGAACTTCTCTCCACAATCTTAGACAAGTCTTTTTCGTCATAAAGTTCAAGTCTTTGGATAATTCCAAACCTATCCCTGAGTGGAGAAGATATATTTCCCGCCTTGGTTGTTGCCCCAACAAGCGTAAAGGGTTGAAGTTTAAGTCGCATATTCCTTGCGCTAGGACCTTTGCCCACAATAAAATCAAGAGAGAAATCTTCCATTGCAGGATACAAAATTTCTTCCACCGAGTGGTTTAGTCTGTGTATTTCGTCAATAAACAAGACATCGTTCTTTTGCAAATTGGTCAAAATTGCCGCAAGGTCCGCTGCGTGTTCAATGGCTGGCCCACTTGTAACTTTAAGTTGCGTTCCAAGTTCGGTTGCAATAATGTGCGAAAGAGTTGTCTTCCCCAGTCCCGGAGGTCCATAAAGCAAAACATGGTCAAGAGGCTCTTTTCTAGTTTTTGCCGCTTCTATAAATATGGAAAGGCTTTCTTTAACCTTTTCTTGCCCCACATAATCGTCAAGAGCAGTGGGTCTTAATGAATTTTCAATTTCCACATCGCTTGAAATTTTTGTGCTTTTGATAAAATCGTTCATAATCTGTCCTTATATTATCTTCTTATTTGTGCAAAAGATTTTGAAATAATATCTTCCGCACTGTCGCCCGCAACAAACACACTGTTCGCAAGTTTCACCGCTTCCACTCTTGCAATTCCAAGACTGCAAAGCACTTCCACTGCATCTTCCACCTCTTGCGAAAGGCTGTCTGTTGCTGTCTGTGGGAATTCGCCCATAATGTTCACTTTGTCTTTTAAGTCAACAATAATTCTTTCTGCCGTCTTTTTGCCAACACCCTTAACACTTGATAGCGACTTGGCGTCACCCGTTGCAATAACTGTGCAAAGGTCGCTGTATGAAATGCTTGACAACATTCCCATTGCACCTTTTGGCCCCACACCGCTTACTGTTATAAGTTTTAGAAAGACATCTTTTTCCTCCTTAGAAAAAAAACCAAAAAGACTTACTCCGTCTTCTCTAACTTGAAAATATGTCCAAACTTTAACTTCACCGTCTTGCGCTAGCAAGGTCTTTTGTGCCAAGGCGGAAACAAAAATTTCATAGCCAATGCCATTGTTGTCAAGAGTTATGCACCCGTCAGTGCTATCTGTAATTCTGCCCGTTAGATAACTAAACATCTTTTTCTCCGTTTTTATATTGAATTGTCGCTTAATTGGTCATTAAATTGCAAATGCGTAAGAGCAACAGCCACAGCGTCTGCCGCATCGTCTGGCTTTGGCACTTTTTCAAGTCCTAAAATGTTTTTGACCATAAACTGAATTTGCTTTTTCTCCGCACGCCCGTTGCCCGTTAAGGCTTGTTTAATTTGCAAAGGCGTGTATTCATACATAGGCAACTTTCTTTCTATTCCGCACAAAATGATAATTCCCCTTGCCTCTGCCACAGGGATAATTGTTGTTTGATTGCGAAAGAAAAACAGTTCTTCTATTGCCATGCAATCTGGGTGATATTTGTCAATTAAAGCCAAAATTCCCTCGTGAATTGTAAGCAATCTTTGTGAAATACTTTGCTCCTTTGGTGTGGAAATTACACCATAATCAACTGCCACCTGCCTTCCACAATCTTCATCAACAACCCCAAAGCCCAAAAGAGCAAACCCGGGGTCAATTCCTAAAATTCTTCTCATCTTTTATCCTAACTTAAGTATCAAATATATTGTTTCTATCACTATTTTTTCAGTTTTTTTGTTATGTTTTCGCTATATTTTGCTAAATTTTTAAACAATCAGCAAGTTGTAACATTTCAAAACAACTTTTTACACAAAAGAAATTTTATCAGTTTTTGTCGTTCAAAACATCTTCATTGTGAGAGATAATTTTGTCAATGGCAGATTGAGATTGAACTTTCCTTGGCTCTGGAGCAGACATCAATGGACCCTCTGCGTCATGCAAGTCATAGTCCAAAAATGTTTCAAGCCCCACTTCTCTAAGTTTTGCAAGTCTGTTTTGATTAAGTGGCACAACTTGCAAAAAATGTGTGTAGGTTATCCCAATTTTTTCTTCAAAATATTCGAGTGGAAACATTTCTGGAAAAGATATAAGCCCGCTTATGCAGTCTGTGCCGTCAAAGCATGGCTTGCCATCTTGTGAAAATGTGTAAATTTGCCCAATTTGCACCCCAGTGCTGTCTGCGATGCACGCTTGAGCCATGTGAGCCATAAAGTTTACAACCCAGCCATATTCTGGTTTTTCAAAAGACATTTTGTAGGTTGCAGGCAACACCATAACAAGTTCCGCCCTTGCCACATCTGGCGAAAATCTGTATTCGCTAAGTCCCACAGTAGATACAACATAGCCATCAAACTCAACTGTTGGCTCAAAAACTGCAATATCCACTGGGAAAAGATTGTCGTAGTTGGCACTTGTTTTGAAAATATGCACTTGGTCATCTCTTGCCTCAACATATTCTTTTGTGTGAGCGACAACATAAGAGCGTCTTTCATTTTCCATTTCTATTTCTTCTTTACTAGGCATAATATCCCCCTTTGTTTGTTGCAAAATTAAAGGACAAGCAAAATTTAAAAATATTTTTTGCCAATAACTTTTGTTACATACAAGTTAATAATAAATAATTAGATAATATTTGTCAAACGAATAAGCCCCAAATAACAAAATTGACAAAAAAAAGTGAACAATTATTTGCCCACTTTTAAATTAGTCATATTTTTTCTTATCCAAAATTCCCATAAGAAGAATTCGTTTAAGTTTTGGTGGAAGGTCTGACATATCCACTTCTTGCCCGTCAAGTTTCAAACTGTCCTTTTGCTTTTTGTAATTTTCAAACTCTCGTTGCCTTTTTGCGATTATTGCGTCCATTTCAGGCGTTCTTTGCGTCATTGAGCCACCAAAATTTCTTCCCTCTGTGTTCATGTTTGCCCTATCAAAATTCGCCATTCTATTTGAAATTGTTCCAGTAGAAAAGCCTTGTGCATTTCGTGACATATTCCCACCATTTGCAAGCCCATTTGACCTTGGACCCGCATCAAGAGATTTTGCCGCTCTTTGCACGCTATCAAAATTCATCATCTGTGGCATTTGGGCTGGTCTTTGTCCGCCAAAACTTGCCTTGCGACTTACACTTTGTGTGGAATTTAGAAAATCAAGAGATATTTTATCTTGCCCTCTAGAGGAGTTATTAGGCATATTTTGTGCAAATCTTGTGCCAAAAGGTGAAGCCTGTTGATTTAATTTTCTTCTTTCATAATCTTGCTGTGCCATTGGGAAAATTGGTCTTGTTGCAAATGGGTCTTTGTCGCCAAACGCCTCTTTCATGGTCATAGGCTTTTTGTCTTGGTCTTTTTTTTCGTCTTGCACTTTGGCTTCTTTGTTTTTTTCTTCCTCTTTTGGAGCGTTAAGTTGCGGTGGCAAGACGACTGGTCTTATTTGAAATTCGCTTTTCCCAAGCCTATCACCTTTTTCGGCTACAACTTGCTTATTTTTCTTTTTTTCGTATCGTTTTTTCATAAGTTTTACAAAGGGTTTTGCAAGCCATGCCCCAATCTTTTTGAACCACTTAAATTTCAAAATAAAAAGCGAAAGAAAAAATGTAACACACAAAACATAAAACAAAACTTCCATTTTTCTCTCCTTTTATTTATTTTTAAAGTAAACCTTAAGTGAATATTCTTTTCTACATTCCTTTAGTCTGTAAAGTCAAAGAAGTCGTCATCGTCATCATCGTCTTTGTCTTTTGGCTTCACATAGTCTTTTGTAATTGTATTTCGCATATTTGTGTCGGCAATCATGTTTTGCAATTTGTAATAGTCCATAACGCCAACTTTCCCTTCCTCAAACGCCTTTATAAGTGCCTTTGGAATTTCTGCCTCGGCTTGAATTTTCTCTGCATTAAGTTCTTCTGCTCTTGCCTTCATTTCTTCCGTTTTTGCAACGGCAAGCAGCCTTTCCTCTTCCGCTTTTGAAAGGGCTAAGGCACGCTCACGCTTGTCTTGTTCCAACCGCTTTTCCGCCACCAAGTCACGCCCCAAGTCAACAGATTTTGTGTCAACGGAAAGCACATCAAATGCACAATTTTTTGGAAAGCCTTTTGCCATTATTGACTTTGAAATAAGGTCGGGATTTTGAAGCAAGTCTAGGTGGCTTTTTGCCCCGCCAAGAACGCTCAAAACGTCCTCTGTCACTCGTGCTAAAATAACTTCTTCCCCCGCTCCGCCAATAACATTTGACAAATTGCCCTTTAAACTTACACTCATAACAACTTTAAGTTCTCTCCCGTCACAAGTTATGGCTCTAATTTCGTCTGTTTTAATGACTTTTGGTTTTATTGCGTCATTTACAACTTTGCTAACACTCAGCCCCGCAAGGTCAATGGCTTTTGCCGTGTCAAACGACAAAACAACATCGCTGGAACATGCAAGTATCATTCCGTCAACAAGTCCCACAACATTTCCCCCAGCGAGCATATGCCCTTCAAGTTCGTCAAAACTTATAGGCAAGTTAGATTTCTTGGCTTTAATGAAGCAAGTGGCAAGAGTTTTGTAATCTAGTTTTCGCCATTTAAGCGAAGATAATTTGCGAGCAGAAATATGTGCTCCCGCCCACAAAGCACTCCACCAAGTTTTAAAAGGCACAGCAATGCAAAAGGCAACAATCAAAAGCACCAACACGCCCGCCAAAACACTTAATGTTATTATTGAAGAAGTTGAAATACAAAGTATATTTTTCATGGTTTTATTATAACACACAGAATAACAAAAATAAAGACCCAATTTTTAAAAATTAGGTCTTTTTGTTATATTGCACAATTTTTATTAGTCCACGCCTTTAAGTTGCACATTTTCAATATGTTTTTTTGCAATTTCCACTGCCTTTTGATGATATTCCCTTCCTTGCTCGTTCATATTTTTCTCATTTTGTTCTACTTGCCTATATTTCTGAATAGAATAGCATTTTGCCCCTGCAATTTCACCACAAAGTCTGTCCAGTTGCTCATAAGTTATATCTGGTGAAAGCGTTGTTCTAAATTCATAGTCAACATGATTTTGAAGCAAATAATTTGCACTTTTTCTCACATTATCCATAAGATTTTGGGACATATCCCCCACAATTTGTGGATAATCTTCAAATGGGGCCTTAATATCCATTGCAACATAGTCCACAAGTTTGTTTTCCACAAGATGTTTTAGTGTTTCAAAGTCTGTGCCGTTTGTGTCAAGTTTGCACAAAAAACCCATAGACTTTATGCGAGAAATAAACGGAACAAGGTCTTTTTGAAGTGTAGGCTCACCGCCACTGACAACAACGCCATCGAGGAATTTTTGGTGACTTAACAAAAAGTTAAAAAACTTTTGCTCGTCAATTTTATTTTTCCCTACAAAAAGGTGAGAATTATGGCAATACCAACATCTGAAATTGCAACCCGTTGTGAACACCACACAAGCAATTTTGTGTGGATAGTCCACAAACGAATTTTTTACAAGTCCGCCAATTATCATTTTTTCTCCTAGTTTTTGAAGTCACTTAGGCAGTCGCAGTCGCAAACTTCGTCAAGTTCATCTTCATCAACAACAAATTTCTTTCTGTTCATGTATTCATCATATTTGCTGTCATTGAAGTCTTGAACTGGACGCAAATAGCCAACAACTCTTGACCAAACTTCTGTTTTCTTGCCACATTCTGGGCATTCAAAGTGTTCACCAGTGATGTATCCATGGTCTTCGCACACGCTGAATGTTGGAGTGATTGAGATATATGGCATTTTTGAAGTTTCAAATATTTTTCTAATAAGTCGTTTGCAAACTTCCTTATCTTCAATTTTTTCACCGAGATAAAGGTGCAAAACTGTGCCACCTGTGTAGAGTGATTGAAGTTCGTCTTGAAGTGAAACAACCTTAAAGATGTCATCTGTATATTCCACTGGCACTTGTGTAGAGTTGGTGTAACTTACTGCACGCTTTCCAGCGGTGATAATGTCTGGGAATCTCTTTTTGTCAAGTTTTGCAAGTCTTGCACTCACGCCTTCTGCTGGGGTTGCTTCTAGGTTATATTGATTGCCCGTTTCTTGTTGATATTCCACCATTTTTTGACGAAGATAATTCATAACTTTAAGAGCAAAGGCTTGCCCCTCTGGGGTGGTGATATCCTTGCCCATAAAGTTGAGTAAACTTTCGTTCATACCCACGATTCCAATGGTGTTGAAGTGATTGCTCCAATATCCACCTGTTCTTTTCTTGACATCACGAAGATAGAATTTGCAATATGGATAAAGTCCTCTATCTGTCTGTGCTTCAACAACTTTTCTTTTAAGTTCAAGTGAACTTTTTGCAATGTCTGCATATTTTGAAAGCATTGCAAAATAGTCTGTTTCGTTTTCGGCAAGATAGCCAATTCGAGGAAGGTTTATTGTCACAACTCCAATAGAACCTGTAAGTGGGTTTGAGCCGAAAAGTCCGCCACCACGCTTTCTTAATTCTGAAACATTAAGTCTAAGTCTGCAACACATGCTAACAGCGTCTTCTGGTGACAAATCTGAATTGACGAAGTTTGCAAAATAAGGAATTCCATATTTGCAAGTTATGTCCATAATTGAGTTTACAACATCACTGTCCCAGTCCATGTCTTTTGTAATATTTATGGTTGGAATTGGGAATGTGAAAACTCTGCCCTTTGAGTCGCCTTCAAGCATAACTTCGCAGAATGCTTTGTTGATAATATCCATTTCCGCTTGATAGTCGCCATATGTTGTGTCTTGAAGCTCTCCCCCAATAACAACTGGTTGGTCTTTCAAAGTTTTTGGGCATTTGATGTCCAAAGTTATATTTGAAAATGGACATTGGAAGCCAACACGAGTTGGAACATTCATATTAAAAATGAACTCTTGCAAGCATTGTTTAACTTCTTCATATGAAAGATTGTCCTTTCTGACAAATGGCGCACAATATGTGTCAAAACTGCTCCATGCTTGAGCACCAGCGGTTTCACCTTGAGTTGTGAAAGTTGCGTTTACAACTTGCCCTAGGAAAGAACCCAAGTGTTTTGGTGGCTTGCTGGACATTTTTCTTGGCACCCCTGTAAAGCCTTCGGTTAATATTTGTCTTAAATCCCAACCAACACAATATGCTCCAAAAAAGCCAAGGTCATGCAAGTGAATAGCACCTGATTCGTGAGCCTCTTTTACTTCTTGTGGATAAATTTCATTAAGCCAGTAGTTTCTTGTAAAGGTTTCTCTAACATAGTTATTAAGTCCAGCAACACTGTGTTGCATATTTGCGTTTTCTTTAACAGCCCAGTCGGCACTGTCAAGATACTTTGTAAATAGGTCAATAGTTGCCCCAGTAAGAGCATTAAGTTCTCTTGCAGAAGTTCTCTTTTCCCTATACAAAATATAAGCCTTTGCAACTCTTGCGTGTCTGTTTTCAATAAGCACTTTTTCAACGGTGTCTTGAATTTGCTCCACTGCAGGAACTTTTGAGCCATTGTTTGCAATCAATATTTTTTCAACTTGGTCTGCCAAGTTTTCTGCCAAAGCTCTGTCATGTCCATCACATGCAAGTGCAGCTTTAAAAATTGCGTCTGCAATTTTACCCTTTTTGTATTCTTCAATTTTCCCATCTCTTTTTCTAACTTGTGTTATCATATCTTTCTCCTTTAAAGTCAAGTTGGCGGGGGTTAAATAATTTCTCCTGAGGTTTCGCCACTTGCCCCAAAAACACGCTGGCTCTTGCCCTTCAACTTTCAAACATTGAAACTTTATCACAACACAACATCTTGTGTCAACAAATTTTCACAAAATACCACATTTTGTGGTTTTTTTGTTCATTTGCACAAATTTAAAATAAATTTTTATACATCTTTTTGCATAAAAACATAACAAAATTCGTCAAAATTCTCCATATCTCAAAACTCGCTTTTCGCTTGAAATTTAGCATCTTTCCGCCCCAAAATCAAGCACCAAAAACTTCCCCAAAAAGAGTGAATAAACATTAAAACGCACATTTTTCGCCCAACAAAAAACTCCACCACAATATGTAGAAAAAAACAAAAGGTGTCCCCAAGGAACACCTTTTTATTTCATGAACATATTATGCACCCTTTGCCTTTTTTTTGCTTCTTTGGAAGAACACAAACCACGAAAGGGCAAGAATTACGCCGCCGACTATAACAATATATTTCCATTCAACATAACTGTCGGAAACATGGTTGTAGTTGCTTTGGGAAACTGGCATATCGTCACTTGACGAGAACACGATACTCCCTTCTTCGTCTGTTCTGTGAATTGTAATTGACATTGCTTCAAGTCTATTAACAACAGAAGATTTTGGGTGGCCATATTTGTTGTCCTTTCCGCAACTGATAATTGCAATTTCTGGTTTAATTACATCTAGGAATGCTTGACTTGATGAAGTGTCACTGCCATGGTGACCAACTTTTAGAATGTTGCAGTCAAACTCACTTGGTCTTGAAGTGATAGCAGTTTGATAGTTGTCGATAAATTCTTTTTCTGTTTTGGTTGAGGCGTCACCTGTGAAGGTATATTTTATTCCACAAATATTTGCAATGATAATTGGGCTGTAGTCGTTGACATCTGTGTAACTTGTTTCACTTGGTCCATAAAATACAAAGGAATAATTATTTTCGCTTTCAATTTTTACATCTGCTTCATTTCTGTTCATAACAAGCCCTGGTTCGTTGTATGCGCTGGTGATAGTATTTTCCCAAACTTTTGTTGTGACAACCTTATAATTTGAATTTTCAATTTTGTTATTGTTCTTTTCATAATTTGAGTAGCACTTTGGAAGATAGAAAGTTTTAATTTCATAAAGTCCAAAGATTGTTGAAGCGTTGCCGACATGGTCATTATCTGTGTGTGTTAGAATAAAATAGTCAATGGTTGTAATATTTAGAGCGTCTATGTATCTGACAAGAGCGTTCTTGGCACTTGGGTCGCCAGTGTCAATGAGCATAGTTTTGCTATCGGGCAGTTGTATCAAGGTGGCATCACCCTGTCCAACATCAATAAAATGCACTTTGTAATCTCCCGTTGCAATGGCAGATTCAAACTGGAAAGTCGTCTTGTTAATTTGTCTTTCTATGCTTGACGAAAAGAACAAACTTACAATAAGAGCCACCCAAAGAATTGAATAAATGACAAGTTTAAATGCAGTTTTTGCTTTTGTTTTGCTGCTCATTGCCCTTGTTTCCACCTTTTCGCCACGGGCAAGTTTTGATATGTTGTTAATTGCCTTTTTCTTCTTTTTTCTAACTTCTTTGCTAATTTGCCTTTTCGCAAAATTCCTAAGGTCATCATCTTGTTTTTTATCCATTATTCACCTCAAACAATCTTTTGTCTGTTTTCGCTTGCGAGTTTAAATCTAATTTTATGTGCTTTTTTGGGTTTTCTGGAAATAAGTTCCAAAATCTTTGGCACGGCCTCTATCCCCGCTTGATAGCCTTCTGCAAACATTGCGTCAACTTCGTCAATTTTTGTTGACTTGTATTCCTTCATGCTTGGGGCAACAACAATATCCGCATTCAAATATCCTTTTGTGCAGTTGCTTTTGGTCATAATTCTTATTGTCGCCAAAAGAACATCTAGCACCTTAAGTGATGAAGTTCCATATCCTCGTGTAGAGTTAACATCAACCGCCACCACATAATCACACCCAAAATGTCTTGGCACATCACTTGGGATATTGTTTTGAAGTCCGCCGTCACTTAGGTGCATATCTTCATATTCCACTGGCACAAACACCCCCGGCACAGCACAACTTCCACTTACAATTTTGGCAAGGTTGCCACGAGTAAAAGCAATTTCTCGTGAGGAAATAAGGTCAACCGCCACTGCAGAAAAAGGAATTTTTGCACTTGATATATCCACATCACCCAAGTTGTCTTTTATAAGTTCTTGTATTCCGTCTGTTTTTGAAGGCATAAAGAATTTGCTTCGTCTTATGTCCTTCACCCTTATTGAATGGGCAATTTTTAGCATCTCTTCTGGAGTTTTGCCAAAACTATACATTGCCCCCACAATAGACCCAGCACTTGTGCCAGAAACATAGTCAAATGTTATTCCATTTTCTTCAAACGCTTTTAAAACTCCGATATGGGCAATTCCCCTTGCACCACCGCCACCCAATGCAAGCCCAATTTTGACTTTTTTATTTTTCACTGGGACATCTCGTTTCTGTTCAAAAAATCTCATTCTTTCATTCCCTTTTTACAAGATTATAGCCATATTTTAACTTAAAATTATATTCGTGATAATCTTACTCAAAATTACCCTAATGTAAACAAATATTTTATTCTTCCATTTGCAAGAGAACTATTTTGTCACAAGAAGATAATATCACAATTCTTTTTATTTTCAAAACAAAAAAACCAAGAGAAAAATCTCTTGGCTGTTTTGACTTTTAATTTTAGTTGTTTGAAGAATTGTCATCAGTTGCGTTGTCGTCTTGTGGCACAACATTCACTTCTTCTTCGGCTTCTTTTGCTGCTTGTTCATCAAGAAGTTTAATTTTTTCTTCAAGGTCAGCAATATCCATCTTAAGTTCGTCATGGCTCTTGTTTAGGAAAGCATTTGCTCTTTCAAGAATTGGATATCTGTCCTTGTTCTTTTGCATAACTTCTTCGCAATGTTGAACAGAAAGTCTAAGCCCTTCAAGAAGGTCAAGTTCTTGAGTAAGTTTGTTTGCTTTTTCTTCGTCAATGTCAACATAATTGTTTACGCCATAAAGCACAACTTTTTGTTTTGCAACGATTGCTTCCTTTCTGCGAAGTTTTCTCTTGTCATTGTCAAGTGTCATATTGACTCGTCTAAGTGGCAAGAATTCCTTTTTGTTTGCAGAAAGTTCTTTTTCGTTTTCTTTAAGTCTTTGTTTAAGAACTTCAAGTCTTTGTTCAAGTTCTTCTCTGCTGCCTGTCACAACCGTAACATTTTCTTCTGCAGATTTGTCTTCCAAGTCCTTAATTGTCTTTTGATTTTCTTCAAGTTGTCTTTCAAGTTCTGCAATTTTTTCTTCAAGTTCTTTTTGACGAGTTTCTGCATCTTCTGCTTGTTTTTGAGCGGCTTCTGCTTGATTTATTGCTTCTTCAGCTTGTTTTTGTGCTTCATCAAGTTCTGCTTGTGCTCTTTTTTCTTCGTCAAGTCTTGCAACTTCCTTTCTTGTTTCCTCAGTGATTTCTGCAATCACTTCGTCTGGGTCAGCTTCTTTTTCAGCTGGCAAAACAACTGCTTCTTGTTGTGGTTGAAGATTGCTTGCTTTCAAAGCGGCTTCTTCTTTTGCTGCTTGTTCAAGGTCAACTTCGTTTTGTTCCATGCCTTGTTCTGGAGCCATTTCTTCAGATTCCTCAGTCTTTGGGGCTGGTTCTGAAGGAGTTTCTTGTTCTGCTTGTTTCAAAACAGGACGGTCTTGCTCCTCATCTGGAGCGTTTAGGAGTTTTGGTCTTGTAACAGGTTTGTCTTCGTCTTTCTTGTGGCGTTTAAAGAAAATTCCGTTGGTGCCATCAACGATGGAGATGAAGAGGTCTGACAAGAAAACAATAATAAATGCCGCAACTACGATAATTCCGATAACCCCTAGAATGTTCAAAAAAGTATCCAACATTATCCTTTTACCTCACTTTCTTTGTTGATACCAAGATTTTAGCACAATGGCAATATCTTGTCAATATTGAAAAATAAATTTGGGCAAAACGCCAATAAAATAACATGCTTAAATATTATATATTTTATGCGCAATCGTCAAGCCATGCCACCTATTCGGGTTGCTATTCGCAACCACTCAATTTTTAGGCAGGCTTTCCTCCTTCCCAAAAATTTCGCGTTGCTGCTATTTTTGGGAGCCCTTTTTTTTCAATGGAATAGCTACAATTCGTCAAATTTATTTTCTGAGAAATCGGGAGTATATTCGCACGAGGCACTTGCCATCTCTTGCACAAAGCCATTTTCAAACCCCAGTGCCTTTGCATGGGCAACAACTTTCTTATATTGCAAAAGAGGCAATGTGTGTTGCAACTGAGCATAATCTTTTGCTTTGTAGCACGGAACAAATTGGCTCATAAGACTTATAATTGTTTCGTTCCCAACGCTGTCAAAAATTGCGTCAAGTATCTTCAAACTATCCTCATAAGCACCAGGCAAAACAAGGTGGCGGACAATTATCCCCTTTGTCATCACTCCGTTTTGAAACTCGTCCTTTGGCAAAATTTCCCTTGCCTTTTTAAGAGCATTCAAACAGACCTCAAAATAGTCCTTTGCTTTGGAATATTTTAACGATAATTCTGGGTTAAAATATTTAAAGTCAAACAGAAAAATATCCACATAATCTTTTAGCTTTTCAATATTTTCCGCTCGTTCATATCCGCTTGTATTCCAAACAACTGGGATATTTGGCTTATATATCTTAAATGCTTCGATTATTTTCCCTGTGTAATGTGTTGGAGTAACAAGATTTAAGTTTGCGACCCCACTTTTCTCCACTTTTTCAAAAAGTCTTGCAAGTTCTTGAACGGTCAAATCTTTCCCCATTCCCATGTGAGATATTTCATAATTTTGACAGAAGCAACATTTAAGCGAGCAATGCGAAAAAAATATTGCTCCACTTCCATTTTGGGGACAAATTATAGGCTCTTCATAGCGATGACGCATAACTTTTGCCACTCGAACAAAATTTTCGTCTTTCCCACAAAAAGACTTGCCCGAAGGACATTTCCTCGGACAATCTTCACATCTTTGTAATTTTGCAGTTGTGTTATTCACTTTTTCTTCCATAATTAAGATATTTTAGTCATAAGGTCTGTCTTCGTTGCTAATAAACGCATATGCAACAGCGCCCGGCCCCACATGAGCACCAATAATTGGTCCCATAATTCTGATTTCTGGCTTTATATTATATTTTTCGGCAAGCAACTTTTGAAGTTGCTCGGCAAGTGGCAAGTTGTCTGTGTGGACAATGTATATATAAGGATATTTTTCGTGTCTAGTGAATTTTGCATAGTCTGCGACAATGGAATTTAGTGCCTTTTTAAGTCCAATTTCTTTTCTGCAAACTTTAAGTTTTCCGTCTTTTCCAAATTCTATAATTGGCTTAACTTGAAGCATAGAACCAATGCTTGCAGAAGTCTTGCTAATTCTTCCGCCACGAGCGAGAAATTTTAGGTCATTGACCAGAACAAAGTGTTGAGTGTGGTGTTTAAAAGAATTTATTTCCGCCATCGCTTCCTTAAGTGTCATTCCCTCATCTCTCATTTGGCACGCACTTCTAACAACCATTCCTTCGCCGATTGTTGTTGTGTCGCTGTCCAATGCAATGATATTTGCGTCTGGATAGACTTTCTTCACTTCTTCAATGGCAATGTTTGCGTTGTCCACAGTTGGGCTAAGTCCATAGCCTTGTGAAATGTGCAAAATATTTCTTATGCCCTTTTCAAGCATTTTTGTAAAGAGTTCAACATGTGCTGCAACATTTAAGATTGATGTCTTTGCAACATATCCCTTTCTAAGTTTGTTATAAAACTCCAAATATTGTTCATAAGTTGTGTAGTTGTCTTGCTCCACCACAATGTCGTCACCCAAACTCATTGTATATTCAAGTGGTGCATAATATATATTCAAGTCTTTATACTCTTGTGCATAAAGGTCACAAGTGCTGTCAGTTGAAATTTCAAATTTATTCATAATTTTTCCTTTTTTGTATTTTTTGCTGGCAACATAATTTTCTATTAACGCATATTTTTGACTAAAAAATTGTCAAAAACATTGCCAAGATGTATTTTTTACTTCTTTTCTGCGAGCATATCTCTTATTTGTGTCAACAACTTTTCTTCGTTTGAAAGTTTGTCAAATGCTTCTTGCTTTTCTTTTGCAATTCGTTCTTCTTCAAGTTTTTTAGCTTCTTCCTCGGCCTTTGCTTTTTCTTCCTTTTGTGCTAAGTGTTC
>CAKVNA010000004.1 GCA_934776915.1 uncultured Clostridia bacterium | reverse complement strand
GCCACGCATAGAGTTAAAGAGCGTGATGAAAATGGTGAGTGTCAAAACCATATACACAAGCATTGTAATACACGAGGCTTTCATGTTTACGCCACTTTTTGCCATAAGTTCGTTTTGCTTTTGATAAAGCAGCGTCTGATTTTGCCCATATTGTTTTTTAATTTTTTCCAGTTGAGGTTGAAGTTTTGCTTGCGCCCGTGCTTGTCTGTTTGTAAACAGTCTTTGCAAAAAGTCCATAGGCGACAAAACTAGTTTCAACACAACAGTGAACAAAATGATTGTCCACGCATAACTTCCCACTTCAAAAATCTTAATGATATTTGGCCAAAAACCGCTTGGCCACTGCGAAGTGAC
The DNA here is from genome assembly GCA_934776915.1 of uncultured Clostridia bacterium. Lineage (GTDB taxonomy): Bacteria > Bacillota > Clostridia > Christensenellales > UBA1242 > UBA7862. The sequence continues at coordinate 16,455 of CAKVNA010000004.1, read as the reverse complement.
GGAAGATAAAAGTGTCATAACAGCCATTTTATATTTCCTTTAATATTTGGTTTTACGGGGTCAAATCCACCCTTTGACCAAGGGTTACACCGAAAAATTCGCCCTACTCCCAAAGTCATTCCACGAAAAACGCCATATTCACGAACAGCCCCTAAAAAGTATTCCGAGCAAGTAGGATAAAACCTGCACGCATGCGGAAGAAGTGGAGATAGGATATATTTGTATAGTTTGACAAGCCCCATAACAATGATATATATGGGAAAGAGTAACACAAAAATAATCTTTTGCCACACTGTCTTGTTTTTAAAACTATTTCTCACAACTTAACCTTTTGAAACAAGTTTTCAATTTCCCTCACAAGTTCATGAAAATCATGTTCCACTGCACTTGGCTTTGCCACAAGCACATAATTTGCGATAGGGAAAGATTGAAGCCTAACTCTAACAATTTCACTAAGTCTTCTTTTAAGCTTGTGACGAACAACACTGTTTCCCACCTTGTTGCTTACAGAAAAACCCACTTTAGATTGATTAAACCTTGTTTTGCTAACAAAAAGTGTAAGGTCTTTTGCGAAATAAACTTCGCCTTTTCGGTATATATAAGAAAATTCTTTTCTTTTTTTGAGTCTATTTTTTGCTCTTAACATAGTTTAAGCGGAAAGATGTTTTCTGCCACGATTTCTACGGCGAGCAAGCACTTTTCTTCCGTTCTTGGTTGCCATTCTCTTTCTAAAACCGTGAACTTTGCTTCGTGAGCGTTTGTTTGGTTGATATGTTCCCTTTTCCATAGGTACCTCCTAAAATTCTCAAGTTTGTCCACGATTTAACTGTTGTTTTTTTGCCGAACAATCAGTCTTCAAAATTAAACTTGCTCCCAAAGTGTAATAGATTTATTTTCATTTGTCAACAGTTTTTTGGAATTTGTTGAAAAATTATTTATGAAGATATGAGGCATGAGAATTTCTCTCACACCTCACATATAAAGTAATTATAATATATTTTTAACTATACCGACCAGTCCGTCTGTATAATTTGGCTCTAAACTCCGCTAAAATTCAAAGTCAAATTCGCCTTGAACTTCGTTGTTTGCTTTTTCTGAATCGTCATTCGTTATTAACTTTTCTTTCAGACTTTTATTTTTTTTGATATATTTTTCCACAACTTCAGCTTTTTTTGTGGACAACTCTTTTTCATTTTCTTTTTGTGCCGACGCAAAATATTCAGAATAATCAGTCGCTTCCTCTTCATCTTCATAAGGAGTTTTGATTTCCATACCAAAGTCTATGACATAGCCGTCTGGAAGTATTTCGTCATTGACATAAATTGTTCCGTCAACCCCTCGTGAAATAAGATTGCCATTTAGGTCAACACCAAGCTCTGTGTTTTTAATCATCTTGTAGTAGTCTTCAGCTGTTATTCTTCCAAAGCGTTTTTCAAGATAAGCAAATGGGTTGTATGAAATTTCAAGTTTATACCACTTTGCAATCCATTCCATAATTGGCATCATAACATGCTTATAAGTTTCAACTTTTGCTAGGTCGCCTTTTAGGTTTTTCTTTATGCCCGCAAGTCCCTTAACTTTCGCTTGTTTTTTTATTGGAGTTGCAAGGAAGTCACGGTCGGCAAGATCTTCAATTTTGTCCTCAATAACTTGTGGAAGTCTGCAGTTTTTGAGCGCTATTGAAATTGCTCTGTTTTGCAAAAGAAACAAACTAACCAAGTTTTCTTTAGACAAACTGTCTTGCCAATTTTTTTTGTTTTGAATAAGACTTCTGCAATATTCACTTGCATCGTCATCATAAAGGCAAAAGCGTTTTGCAATAGCAGTTTGAGCTTCCGCCAAGAAATCTCTTTTATCCCTTGTTGAAAATTGCGAAGGCTTTGAATAAATATCCTTGCCAAAGATAGAACGCAAAATTTTATAATTTTCCGTCACCGCACTTCTGCAAATTACCCAAATTTCATCTTCGCTATAATTTCGCATAGTCATATTAAACCTCTTTTTTTTCGTCAAAGCTCATCTCTTTTTTGAGTGTCTGCCAATATAACTCTTTTTCTTAAAAACAGTTATATGTGAAGGCACACACCTTGAATAATATTATTCAAAGCAGGGGAGCCTTCAAAAAATTATTTCCACAAAAATAATAGTTTCGTATTATTATAAGGGAAATTTTGTGGCAACACACTGTCACACTTTGCATGCGTAGTGAGATTGTAGTATGTCGCCTGTAAAACTTGCAATCGCCCTATCTAGAACAGACTACCTTGCAAACCTTACACTTCAATTTTAAACTACGAAATTGCCATTGTCAATAGTTGGTGTCACTTTTTTTAAAAAAAATTTTTTTTTTTACCAAACGCCAAAACCGGCATAAATAGTGAGTTTTACATCAAAAATTTTTTTTGAGAAAATTGTCTATTTTTGGAAATTTTTTACTTTTGACCGAAAAAGAACGAAAAATATAGTCCCTATTGTTTTATTTAAAAAGCTGATTTGTTATGAGTGTCCCCCCCCTTAGTGCAGGCACACACCTTGAATTAGCATTTTTTACAAAACTTCACTTTTTAGTCTTCTTTCGTTCAAAAAAAAAGAACAAGTCATTGACCTGTTCTTTAAAATTTAGATTTCTAGCAGAGCAAACAAAGCAATAAATTTACTCTCTTGCTTGCAAGTCCATAACGCAGTTATTGTGTTATGATACGCACTGGCAAAATGAGATATAAGTATTCATCACCTTCAACTGGTGTCACAACACAAGGACTTGATGGAGTGTTAAATGAAATTTTAATTGCTTCGTCACTCATGGTTCTTAGACCTTCCGAGAAGTATCTTGAGTTGAAGGCAATAGTCAAATCGTTGCCGGTTAGGGCAATGCCGATGTTTTCTCTAATATTTCCAATATCAGAGTTTGATGTCAGTGTCAAAATCTTTTCTTTTATTTCAAATTTCACCAAGTTATTTCTATCAATTCTGGACAAAATGGAAGTTCTTTCAATGGCTTCTTCAAACATATTTCTTGAAATTATTATGCTTGTAGAAAATTCACTTGGCACAATTTGTCTGTAGTTTATGAAATCGCCTTCGATAAGTCGAGAAATAATTTTGGTGCTGTCAATTTCCACCATAAGAAAATTCTTCTGCACGCAAATCTTAATTTCCTCGTCACTGTCCTCAAGGAATTTTGAAATTTCCGTCAAACTCTTGGCTGGGACTACAATGCGTGTTTCCACACTGCTTTCCACAACTCTCTTTTTGCAAAGTGCAAGTCTATAGCCGTCAAGTCCAACTGCTGTAATTTCATTTTTGCCTATTTCAAAGCAAACACCTTTTAAGATTGGTCTTGTGTCGTCAAGAGCTGTTGAGAAAATGGACTTTGCCACCAATGTTTTAAAATCTTTCTTCGACACCACAAAATATTCACTCTCACCCAAAATCTCTAGGTTAGGGAATTCCTTAACATTGTAGCATTGAACATAACTTTCGCTATCAGTATAATTTATTTTAAGCTGATTCTTGTCATTAAGTTCCAGTTCAATTCTGTCATTTATAAGTTTCCTAACAAACTCCGAAAAGAACTTTCCAGGAACAACAGCTTCTCCTTCCATCTTAACATCTGCCTTAATTGTCTTTTCAATAGCAAGCTCAAGGTCAGTTGCAGACAACTTCAACATATCGTTTTCTGCTGTCAACTTAATTCCTTCCAAAACAGGGTTTGTTGTCTTTGAGGATATTGCCTTGATAACTTGTGCAGTCGCAACAGACAAATCCAGTCCTTCGCATGTAACTTTCATTTATTCTTCTCCTTTATTTTTTTAATATATATAGTAGCATGTTTGTTGTGCATAACTTTTTTTTAAAACAAACAACCACAACATATTGTGTTTTTAAATCCAAAAATTGCATTAAATCCCACAATTTCTAGTTGTTGATAACTTTCAAAATGGGCGAATGTGACATTGTGGATAAGTGTATGAAATTGTTAATATCTCACATTTTTTGCAAAATCGCAATTAGGTTTTACTATATTATAAATACAAGTGTAATATATAAGTTTTAAGTTTAATATTAGGGCGGTGGATATGTGCACAACTCCCTTTTTCCTTGCATTTAAGCCTTATTTGTTGCATTTTTCCGTTTTTTAAAAGTCAAAATTGTCAACATTTTAGGTGGACAAGCTCTTAATTGTGGATAATTTGTAAAGCTTTAACATTTCAAAATTCGTATTTTTTTTGCAAAGTGTGTCAACTTTCTTCACTTTTTTTCTTAACTTTCCGACTTAAGCATTGTAATGAGATCGTCAATTTCCGTCTTCAAAGCCTTGTCCTTGCGCATGTTTTCTGCAATCTTATCCCTAGCGTGCATAACCGTTGTGTGGTCCCTGCCGCCCATACTTTCGCCAATGGTCATAAGTGGAACATCTAAAAGTTCTGTCGCCACATACATGCACACTTGACGAGGGTCAACAATTTCCTGGTTTTTCTTCTTTCCCACAAGGTCGCTGCGTTTGACATTGTAGTATTTGCACACAAGGTCAATAATTCTATCTACAGTCAAATGTTGCGAGCGGTCAAACTCAATGTCCTTTAATGCTTCTTCCGCTTCAAACATAGTTGCCTGTGGCTTGCCCATAAGCATGGCAAGTGACACAACTTTGTTTAGGCTTCCTTCCAGTTCACGAATATTCGTATCAATCTTTTCTGCAAGATAGCAAAGCACATTTGGTTCAACATTGTAATTTTCCAAAATAACCTTTTTTTCCAAAATAGCAAGTCTTGTTTCATAGTCTGGTTTTTGAATGTCTTGAATAAGTCCGCCAGCAAATCTTGACTTCAATCTTTCTTCCAGCGTTTCCATATTCCTTGGGTGTTTGTCGCTTGCAAGAACAATTTGCTTGTTGTGCTGATAAAGGTCGTTGAAGGTGTGGAAGAATTCCTCTTGAGTTCCTGTTTTGTTGGCGATGAACTGAATGTCGTCAACCATCAAAACATCAATTTCTCTATATTTCTTCCTAAACGCCTCATTTGTCTTTTCCCTAATAGCCCTGGTAAAGTCGTTCATAAACTGTTCGCAAGTAACATACAAAAGTTTAATTTTAGGGAAGTTCTTTCTTATGTCGTTTCCAATGGCATGAAGAAGGTGAGTTTTACCAAGTCCAACACCACCGTATATAAAAAGCGGATTAAAATTTTTGCCAGGGTTCTTTGCTACATTTTTGCAAGCATAATAAACGACCTGATTGCTTGAACCAACAACAAAGGTGTCAAAGGTGTATTTTTCGTTGAGTTTATTTTTTTCATCAAACTCATGCTTAATTCTAAGTTCTTCTTCCGCCTGTCTAACTTCTTCCAAAAGTTCCTTGCCTTCGTCTGGTTCAAGAACAATAAGTTCCTCAATCGGCCCGAAGTATTTTTCGCAAGCGTTGTATAACTTGTTGTAATGAAGTTTGAGGAGTTGATTTTTGTTGTTTTCCGTTGTCGCTAGAAAAATGAGTTTGCCATCTTCATACTTAATGGGTTCCAAAGTTTTAAGATACAAATCGTAGCTAACAGCAGTAACTTCGCTTTGCATTTCCTTAAGCACTTTGCTCCACGGTGTAAAAAGCACATTGTTCATACGCACCCCCAAATATACATTATAATTTTACTATAAATAATATTTAATGTCAACGGCAAAATGAAAATAAGAAAGAAAAAATAAAAATAAAAAAAAGTTGGTGAATTTACTTGACAAGGTTTTTGGGGTGAGAAGATTGTTAGATAATTCATAAAAGTGCCAAATAATGTGGGTTTTAAGGTTTTTATCATGTAATAAACGCTAAACTCCGCTATTTATGCGGTAACTATCAATTTAATACATAATTTTATCAAATATTAAATGATATCCCAAAATAACTTTAAACTTCCATAAATTCGACAAAACCCGCACCACAAGCGAAAAGTATCAAATATATGCCTATTTTGTCGAATTATATATATTGTTGTAGGAATATGTTATTATAAAAATATAAAACTTAAACGACCTTAATGCAACGAAGTTGCTATCATGTCGCCTTGGCGACTATCATGCCACGAAGTGGCTATCATGTTGCGTAGCAACTATCATGTTAAAAAAGCAGCAATCTCATAATCTTGAGATTACTGCTTTTTTAACTAAGAATATTGCGTCACATTCTCTAAGTTTTCGTGTGAACTTGGTTGTGGTTAATATTGTTTGATAATTTTCTATCTCTTTTAAGAAGTTTTGACAGCGTTTTGTGTCAAGTTCACTCAAAACATCATCAAGAAGCAACACAGGTTTTTCGCCGAGTTCTTGTTCAAACAAAACAAGTTCTGCAACTTTAAGGGAAAGCGTTGCAAGTCGTTGTTGCCCTTGAGAGCCAAAATTTCTTATATCAATATTATTTATTGTAATTTCAATGTCATCTCGGTGAGGTCCAATAGTAGTGTATCCAAACTCAAAGTCCTTTTTGAGGTTTGTCTTGTAACTTTGATAAATTTTATTTCTAATTTCTTGCACAGTGGGAAGGTTTATGCCTTGATATTTCACATTTAAAACTTCTTTTCCAGAAGTTATGTTGCGATGGACAACTTTTGCTGGTTCTTTTATCTTATCCAAAAACCAAAGCCGCTGGAAAATAATCTTGCTTGCCACATCACTAAGTTGAGTATCCCAAAGGTCAATAGTGTCGTGCAATGCGTCAAGGGTTTTAGATTGCTTTAAAAGTTTGTTTCTTTCGTTTAAAATTTTGTCATAGCGAAGAAGGTTATAAAAATATGACTTATTAAGTTGGCTTATGTCAATGTCCATAAATCTTCGTCTGTCGGCGGGGCCGTCTTTAATAAGTCCAATTTCGTCTGGGGCAAAATACACAACGGGCATTTCGCCAATAAGGTCACCCATTCGTTTTATCCCAATGCCGTTAATTTTAATTGTCTTGTTTGTCTGTTCGTTTAGCACAAGTTCAATAGTCTGGTCATAAAATTTCTTTTTGCTCTTAACATAAATTTTTGCAAAGTTATTTCCCCATTTTATAAGGTCCTTTTCCTTGTTTGTCTTGGGCGACTTTCCAATGCTGCTAAGATACACGCTTTCTAGGAAATTTGTCTTGCCTTGAGCGTTGTTGCCACGAAAGACATTCAGCCCCGGCGCAAGTTTAATTTCACACGACTTGTAGTTGCGAAAATTCTCTAACTTAACCTTTTCAATAATCATATTTTCATTTTAACACAATTTCACCAATTTTAAAATACATTTGAAATATTTTTCGAGTTATTTTTAAAAAATTCGTGAGTGTTGCAAATATTTTTTTAAGTGAGGTTGGGTGTGTATTTTTAGTGTAGGGGAAGAAAATAGGTTTTATGTGTGCAAGGGGCATGAGGATAATGGCTTTATGTTATGCAAATGTAGGCTTTAACAAAGTCCGAATTTTTCGACAAAAAAATTTATAAAAATTTTTTGAAAAAAGTGATTTATGTTGTTGTTTTTTCATATTATATATGTTATATTATATACATAATATATTATATATATATAAAGGGGAACGAAAATGGCTGACGAAAAACTGTCGAAAGAAGAACAAGAAGAAAAGGAAAGATTGGAGCAGGCAAAGCGTGAGGAAAGTGAAAAATGGGCTGCAGAGCATGAAAAAGAATTTTCCGAAGCAGAGGCAAAGGAAGGGGAACTGACAAAGACCACAAAATACACCGAGGAGGACATTCAAGTTCTTGACGGGCTGGAACCTGTTAGGAAAAGACCGGGCATGTATATTGGTTCCACAGACGAGCGTGGGCTTCACCACTTGGTTGTGGAAATTGTAGATAACTCCATTGACGAGGCAATAGCGGGCCACTGCACGAATATTGATGTTACAATTCTTGATGACGGTGGCATTTCTGTTGCAGATAACGGACGTGGAATTCCAACGGGAATTCACAAAACCGAGGGCAAGAGTGCAGTTGAAGTTGTTTTGACCAAACTTCACGCTGGCGGCAAATTCGGTGGCAGTGGTTACAAAATTTCTGGCGGTCTTCATGGTGTGGGGCTTTCTTGCGTCAATGCACTTAGTGAATATCTTAAAGTTGATGTTTTCCAAAACGGCAATCACTATCAACAAGAATATAAGCGTGGCATTCCTCAATATCCACTTAAAATTGTTGGCTCAACCGTTTCTCGTGGCACAACAATCACTTTCCGCCCAGACGATATGATTTTTGAAACAACTTCATTTAACTATGACACTTTGAAATCTCGCTTTAGGGAAATTGCCTTTTTGAACAAAGGGCTTACAATCTCTTTAACAGACAAGCGTGCTGGCAAGGAACGCAGCGAAGTTTTTCAGTTTAAAGGCGGAATAGTGGAATTTGTTGATTTTTTGAACAAGGGCAGGCAAACTGTCTTTCCACAAGCTTTTTATGCTAACAAAATTGACAAAACAAGCGAAGTTGAAATTAGTTTTCAATACAATGACAGTTACAGCGAAGTTATAAACGCCTATGCAAACAATATTAACACCGAAGAAGGCGGCACACACCTTGTAGGCTTTAAAAACGCTATAACAAAGGTTATAACAGACTACGCAACCAAAAATAAAATGCTCAAACCAAACGAAAAATTGTCTGGTGAAGATTGCAGAGAGGGTTTAACAGCAGTTATATCCGTCAAACTTCAGGACCCACAATTTGAAGGGCAGACAAAGACAAAACTTGGCAACTCATTTATGCGTTCACTTGTTGAAAAAGTCATGATAGAAAACTTTGGCGACTATCTTGAGGAAAACCCAAACATCGCACGAGAACTTATTATGAAATCTCTCACCGCTCAAAGGGCTAGGGAAGCGGCACGAAACGCAAGAGAATTGACACGCAGAAAAGGTGTCCTTGAAACAACAACTTTGCCAGGCAAACTTGCCGACTGCACCTCAAAAGACCCAAGCCATTGCGAAATATTTCTTGTAGAAGGTGACAGTGCTGGCGGAACGGCAAAACAGGGCAGAGATAGGCGTTTCCAAGCAATTTTGCCACTCAGAGGTAAAATATTAAATGTTGAAAAAGCAAGACTTTCAAGAGTTCTTGAAAATGAAGAAATAAAAGCTATGATAACAGCCTTTGGGTGCGGAATTCATGACGAATTTAACGAAAGCAAACTCCGTTATGACAAAATTATTTGCATGACCGATGCCGATGTTGACGGCAGCCATATCAGAATATTGCTTTTGACATTCTTTTATAGATTTATGCGACCACTTTTGGAACTTGGTCATGTATATATCGCTCAACCACCTCTTTACAAAGTGGAATGCAACAAAAATGTGGCGTATTTTTATAACGATGACGAACTGAACGCCGAACTCGCTCGTCTTGCGGGCAAGCCAGTTAATATCCAACGATACAAAGGTCTTGGCGAGATGACTTCCGACCAACTTTGGGAAACAACAATGAGCCCAGAACACAGAACAATGCTTCAAGTTAAAATGGAAGACGCCGTTGAAGCAGACGCCATTTTCAACACACTTATGGGCGAAAACCCAGAATTAAGACGCAGTTTTATTGAAGAAAACGCAACACTCGTATCCGATTTGGATGTGTAAAAGAAAAATAATAAGAAGGTAAAAATGAAAAAGCAAGATTATTCAAAACAACTTGATGAGTTGGTTGACAACACAAAGTATGTAAAAGTTCATTTAAATGAGGAAATGAAAAAGTCCTTTATTTCCTATGCCATGGCGGTTAATGTCAGTCGTGCCATTCCAGATGTGCGTGACGGCTTGAAACCCGTTCACAGAAGGATACTTTATGACATGGGCGACCTTGGCATAACATATGAAAAGGGCTACAAAAAGTGCGCTCGTATTGTTGGTGATGTTTTGGGCAAATTCCACCCACACGGCGACAGCAGCGTTTATGACGCTCTTGTTCGTCTTGCGCAAGACTTTTCCATAAACGAACCCTTAATTGACGGGCAAGGCAACTTCGGAAGCATAGATGGTGACCCACCAGCGGCTTATCGTTACACCGAGGCAAAACTTTCCAAAATTTCGGGCGAAATGTTGAGGGATATTGACAAGGAAACTGTAGATTTCTATCCAAACTTTGACGGAACTATGCAACAACCAGCTGTTCTTCCAGCCCGTTTCCCAAATTTGCTTGTAAACGGCTCTGACGGCATTGCTGTTGGCATGGCAACATACATTCCACCTCACAACCTAGGCGAAGTTATTGACGGTGTTGTAGCCCTCATCGACAACCCTCAAATTGACATTGACGACCTTATAAAAATTATTCCAGCACCAGACTTCCCAACAAAAGGCATTTTGCTTGGCAGAAACGGGGCGAAACAAGCCTACAAAACGGGGCGTGGCTCAATAATTTTGCGTGGCAGAGCGGAAATTGAAGAAGACAACAAGCACAACAGAATAGTTATAACAGAACTTCCTTATCAAACAAACAAAGCAAAACTTATTGAGCAAATTGCCAACCTTGTAAAAGACAAGCGAATTGAAGGCATTGCAGACATTAAGGAAGAGTCGGACAGAACGGGCATGAGAGTTGTTGTTGATGTTAAGCGTGACGCAAATGCACAAGTCGTTTTGAACCTTCTTTACAAACACACCCCACTTCAAACAAGTTATGGAATTATCTTCCTTGCCCTCGTAAACGGCGAGCCAAAAATTCTTAACTTAAAAGAAATTTTATACTATTATCTTGAACACCAAAAAGAAGTTATCACAAGAAGAACTCGCTATGACCTTGAAAAAGCACAAGAAAGGGCTCACATTTTGGAAGGCTTGGTCATTGCACTTGCAAATGTTGACGAAGTGGTGCAAATTATTAAGAAAAGTGACGACAAATATGACGCAAATGCAAAACTTTGCGAAAAATTCTTGCTCACAGAAAAACAAGCCACTGCAATTCTTGAAATGCGACTTCAAAGACTTACAAGTTTGGAAGTCAACAAAATTCGTGACGAATTGCAAGCGCTCAAAGTTCAAATTGAGGAATACAAATCTATCCTTGCAAGCGAACAAAAAATTCTTGACATTATCAAAAAAGAAATTCTTGAAATTAAGGACAAATATGCAAGACCTCGTCAAACTGAAATTGGTGTTGACTACAGCGACCTAAACATAGAGGACTTTATCGACAAACAAGATGTTGTAATATCTCTTACAAACTCAGGTTATGTCAAGCGTCAACCAGTGTCCGAATATCATGCCCAAAGGCGTGGCGGTGTTGGTGTTTCGGGGCATAAGACCAAGGAAGACGACTTTGTTACAAAGATGTTTGTTGCAAATTCGCATGACCTATTGTTGTTCTTCACCAGCCAAGGCAGAGTGTTCTCTCAAAAGGCATATATGCTTCCAGAAGCACAAAAGAACACAAAGGGCAGGGCAATGATAAACCTTCTTCAACTTAATTCTGACGAAAAAGTCACCGAAATTGTCCGCTTTGACCCAGAAGACAAAGGCTCGCTTATCATGGCAACCAAACTCGGCGTCATTAAGAAAACAGATATGCAAGAGTTTGTCCGCATAAACAAAAAAGGCAAAAGAGCAATAACATTAGACGATGGTGACACCCTTATTTCTGTGCAAGAAGCACACGGACTTGACGAAGTTATCTTGGCAAGCCACGACGGCAAGTGCATAAGATTTAGCGAAGGGAAAATAAGAAAACTTGGCAGAAGTTCCCGTGGCGTAAAGAGCATGAGGCTCTCGGACGGCGACTATGTTGTTGACATGTGTGTCCTAAAGCGTGGCTATGACCTCTTAACAATCACCGAGCGTGGCTATGGCAAGCGAACAAATGTGGAAGACTATCGTCTTCAATCTCGTGGCGGAATGGGAATTAAGGCAAGCGTGCTTAATGAAAAAACTGGCAAACTTGTCTGCCTAAAACAAGTCGCCCCAGATCAAGACATTATCTTGATGTCCGACACTGGCACAATTCTCCGCATGGAAGCAAGTGCTCTTAATATCATCGGCAGAAACTCTCAAGGCGTCAAAATTATGCGACTTAGGGACAAAAACTCCAAAATAGTTTGTGCTTCAGTTGCAATTCACCAAGAACCAGAAGAAGAAATTGACGAAAACGCAGATACTTTGACAGAAAATGTAGAAACCGTGACAGAAAATGACGGAACAATGACAGAAAGCCTCGAAAACGGGGAAACCGTAGCAGAAAACCTCGAAAACACAACACAAAATGTCGAAAACGAAGAAAATTTGACAGATTAAAAATGCAATTTATCCCAAAAAATATATAATTCTACACAGCAAAAAGGAAGACACTCGGTCTTCCTTTTTGCATACAACTTATTTTTGTAGAAAGAATATGTATGCTAAATCATATTAAATAGCAACTGAATATATTTGCCACAAGACTAATATATTTATAAGGTTAAAATATCATAGGCTTTTGGAGGGGAAAAGTGGAACAAAACAAAAAAGAAATAGAAAAAAAATTTCAAAACAGCGAACTTACGCTTACAAATCGTGTCAAACTCACCGTGTCTGGCGTGGAAAAAGTCTTTGAGTCCAATCCACAAAAATTGCAACTTCAAGTGGCTGGCGACATTATGCAAATAATTGGTAATGACCTAAATGTAACTCGCCTTGACACCACATCGGGCGTTTTGGAACTGGGCGGCAAAATAGATTGCATAAAATATTCGGGCACACTTGACAAGGGCAGTTTGCTTAAAAGAATTTTCAAATGATACTTTTTTCAACGCTATCTCAAGGCTGGCAAGCGTGGCTCTTTTGCTATCTCGGACTTCTTTCGGGAATGCTCTTTTTTGCCACCATGTTTTTTGCCAATCTCCTCACCAAAAAAGGAAAACTCAAAACCATTCCGCCCAAAATTTCTCAAAAAAATCAATATTCTCCAAAAAGTCACACATATTCCTGCAATTTATCAACAAAGGAAGAAAACAATGCAAGAATAATTCAAAAAAACGCTTCCAACTCGCAGAAAACTGACAAAAAAAGTGAAAAAAAGAAAAGAATAAATATTTTCCACTTTTTTAAATTAAAAAAGAAAAAAAATAGTGAAAACATACAAATTATTGACAAAAAAAAAGAAAATAAAACAAAAAATAGTAACAAAAGTGTAAAAAAAATAAACAAAAGTGATAAATCAAGCAAAAAAGACAAAAAGCAAGTTCAAAACGAAAATAGGAAGAAAAAACGACAAATTTTGAAGAAAAAGTTATGCACAATTTTTGCATTTTTGTGGAAATTTATCATAAATTTTGCAACAGAAATAATTGCAATCTTTATTTTAGGGGCGGTGGTTGTGGCAAGTTTAGCAATCAATCTAAAATATAATTATGGCTCACTTCCGCCAGTTTGCGTAGTCCTTTGGATATTATCTTTTCTATCTGCAAAATTCTTTCTCAAATCACTTGCCAAGTTTTTTTTGTCCATTTATAATAAACATATAAAACAAAAGAAAACCAATAACGCAACCTTGTAACTACTTATTCAGCCATATTTCAAACAAGATTGCTGTTTTGCATGAAACCCAACCAAGCAGTATTTAAAATCAAAACTAACCGAGTTCAGTTGCAAGAAAATTAAAACATAAAACTACAGAAAAAAACAAATACTTAAACACAAAATCTCAAAAGAGGTGAAAAAAATGGATAAAGAAAAGAAAACAAAACTTTTTCTTACAATGATAATTACAATAATAGCCCTTCTTATTGTGGGAATAATTTATCAATTTGTCTGCATAAAGAAAATGCAAAGAGAAATCAATTCTCTCAAATCAACCACCCAAATTGTTGCAATCCATGAGGAAGCAATTCCAACCTTATATTGAAATTGCAATTAAACACACATTTCCCTTGTATTTTAGGGAACAAATTTAACATATTCACCTTCAAAAAGTTCCCTAAAATATTGTTTTTAAAAAATGGAGTAATTTTAGGGGAAAATAAGAGGATATAGAGAAAATTCAATATATTTTTGCTTTTTGAAGTGGAAATTCTGCGGAAGGGGAGGAGTATATGGATATTAAAACAAATTATAATTTTTTTTAGAATAATTTGCTTAAAAAATTGACAAAAAGTTGGAATATATTTATAATATATCCGTATATTTATATAAAAGGGGAGATAAATATGGCAAAGAAATCAGATTATTTTGGGTTGGGTTATGTTGTAAGTATTATCCTTGCAATAATTCCAGTCACATCATGGATTTGCGGAGCTGTCACAAGATTTATGGAAGGCAAAATTGTTGCTGGAATTATCAGACTTGTGTTTGGTTTCACAATCGTTTGGATTCTTGACCTTGTTTTCATGATCATGAACAAACATATTTGCAGACTTATCAATTTGTAATTTGCAAAAAAATGACCTCCATTTCGGAGGTTTTTTTATTTCTCAATACATTTTGTTGTTATGCAGATAATCCACCATCATTTTGCGGGTGTATTCTTCACAAGTTGGGATGAAATAAGCCCCCGAAGCCATAACTCCGCCAATTACGAAAAACACAGGAAGTATGGTCGCCGAGCAAGCGGTTGCAACGATATAGATAAATATTTGTGACGCTCTTGACGACTGCATTCGGACAAGAAGGGAAGCATTGCTTTTGCCCAAAATTTTGCACCGTGTGACCATGCGAGAGTAGCAAAACAGGCTGATTGTGGATAGGAAAAAGCCCATTATGGCAAAGAGCATTATCACCAGCCAAATCCATTGAATAACAAATGGCACAACAACGCACCCAATGCCAACAATTACACTGCAGAAGCAAACATAGCCCGTCAAATCTTTCTTTTCGTCCCATTTGCCAGACAAATATATCCCAATAGCCAGTGCCACAGTGCAAGCAATTTGAATGTATGACGAATAACTGTAACTTTCTGCCGAAACCTTAAAGAGATAAACACTGAATATCATCTGCATGGCGTCAAAGGCACAGAACACAAAATACACAAAGAAATATGTCGCAAGAACTTTTTTGGAAATAACATCATATTGTCTTTTTTTGATGCGAATTTTGTCAAAACTTTCAACTGCATTTGACACACTTTCCACATTAAAACCAGACTTACTTTTGTTTTTAAGATAGTAAACATAAAGGGGAATAACAGAGATAAGATAGACAACACACGCAACCACAACAACTATCAATTTTGGCAAATTGTCAAGCAAAAGCCCCCCCACAAAAAAGGCAATTATTTTGCCCAAATATTCAAAGAATCTTGTAAGACCTGTGGAACTTGAGTTGCCCTCGGAACAGTAATTGTAAACATAATCCATTGGAAGTTCCTTAAAACTATCCGACAGCGCTTGGAAAATTAGAACAAGGAAAATGCCAAGAATTTTAAGGTTGGTGTCAAGTAGCAAAATTGAAAGAGAGTAAAGCATAAAGGGAATAATTGTCAAAAGCAAGTATAACTGTGGTTTACGCCCCATGCTTTTGTTGAGAAGTTGAGAAAATAAAACCTTGAGAGTTTGAAAGCCAATCATATATGCAAAAGCCCACGCAAAACTCTGCGTGCTTTGATAAATTACAAGTGCAATAAAAGCACCCACAATGTTTGACGCAAAAAGCGACAAAACCTTGTGAAAATTAAGTAATTTTAATTGCATTTTTTCCTCACAAACAATATTTTACCTGATTTGGAAATTTTAATCAAACATTATACTCAAGTTTTTGATTTAATATTTGAAATATTGCAACATTGTGCTATACTTGTGTTATGAAAAAGAAAATGTTACTTCACAGTTGTTGCGGACCATGTTCCACAGCAGTCATAGATAGACTAAAAGAGGACTATGACCTCACAATTTTTTATTACAATCCAAATATCTACCCACAGTCCGAGTATGAAAAACGCCTTTATGAGCAACAAAAATATGTAAAACAAGCGGGGCTAAACATTGTAGTTTTAGACGGAAAATATGACGACAACAAAGACTTCGAAGCCCACTGTATAGGGTTGGAAAACGAAAAAGAGGGCGGGGCTCGTTGCACCATGTGTTATGCCTACCGACTAGAAAAAACAGCACTTTTTGCCAAAGAACACAACTTTGAGATTTTTGCCACAACTCTCACCGTCAGCCCCCACAAAAATGCAAAACTAATAAACGAAATCGGCTTAAACCTATCTCAAAAATATAACATACCTTACCTTGTTGCCGACTTCAAAAAACAAGACGGCTACCTCAAAAGTATCCGCCTCTCAAAAGCCTTTTCCCTCTATCGCCAAAACTACTGCGGCTGCAAGTTCTCGTTGCATGAATAGGTGAGAAAAAAAAATTATTGTTTATTCTTCAAACAATAATCTTTAAGGCAGTTTAGTTGTTTTTCAAATTCAAGGCGGGAGAAGACTGTTTCTTTTGGGTTTGGCTCGCCCATGGCGTGAAGGATATATTTGTTGCCGGCGGCTTTTAGGGCATTTGTGAAAAGTGGGTTTTGAAGCAGACTTACATACATTTTGT
>CAKVNA010000003.1 GCA_934776915.1 uncultured Clostridia bacterium | reverse complement strand
AAGGGTTGCGCTCGTTGCGGGACTTAACCCAACATCTCACGACACGAGCTGACGACAACCATGCACCATCTGTTTATGTGTTGAATTGCTTCAAATTCTCTACTTTCATAGATATGCACAAAATGTCAAGTCTTGGTAAGGTTTTTCGCGTTGCATCGAATTAATCCACATGCTCCGCTGCTTGTGCGGGTCCCCGTCAATTTCTTTGAGTTTTAATCTTGCGACCGTACTCCCCAGGCGGGATACTTATCGTGTTAACTACAATACGGAAGGAGTCGATACCTCCCACATTTAGTATCCATCGTTTACGGCGTGGACTACCAGGGTATCTAATCCTGTTTGCTCCCCACGCTTTCGAGCCTCAGCGTCAGTGTCGTTCCAGTAAGCCGCCTTCGCCACTGGTGTTCCTCCTAATATCTACGCATTCCACCGCTACACTAGGAATTCTACTTACCTCTCCCGAACTCAAGTCTAGCAGTATCAAATGCAATTCCGTGGTTGAGCCACGGGCTTTCACATTTGACTTACCAAACCGCCTACACTCCCTTTACGCCCAGTCAATCCGGACAACGCTTGCTCCCTACGTATTACCGCGGCTGCTGGCACGTAGTTAGCCGGAGCTTTCTCATCAGGTACCGTCACTATCTTCTTCCCTGATAACAGAAGTTTACAACCCGAGGGCCTTCTTCCTTCACGCGGCGTTGCTGGGTCAGAGTTGCCTCCATTGCCCAATATTCCTTACTGCTGCCTCCCGTAGGAGTCTGGACCGTTCTCAGTTCCAATGTGGCCGATCACCCTCTCAGGTCGGCTAACCATCGTAGTCTTGGTAGGCCATTACCCCACCAACTAACTAATGATACGCGAACTCATCTCTCACCGAAATAAATCTTTTACCCCTGCCTGATGCCAGGCTGTGGTCTTATGCGGTATTAGCAGACATTTCTATCTGTTGTCCCCCTGTAAGAGGTAGATTATTCACGCGTTACTCACCCGTCCGCCACTAGACTTATTCGTTGCACAAAACACACTGTATAAGAATGCTTTGTGCAACAAACAAATCCCGTTCGACTTGCATGTATTAAGCACGCCGCCAGCGTTCGTCCTGAGCCAGAATCGAACTCTAAATAAATGGTATAATAAATCTTTCGATGTATTATCAAAATTTAAAATTCAAACTCACTCAAAACAAATCATTGACTATTCGTTTAAGTTTTGCTTGATTAAAATTCAAGTTAAAATTAACAAGAATTTTGTATAAACCTAACTATTAAATTGTTATGGAACATGTCGCTCTTTCGTAACGACAATGCAAGAATACCATAATAGAAATCTGCTGTCAACAACTTTTTTTAAAAATTTCGGCAATTTTTTCACTTTTTTTAGAAATTCTCGAACACCTTGCCTCGTGTTTCCACTTTTCTTCCCTTAAATTCTACCGCAGAAACTGTCCATATATTCAAGGAACAACTTATGAATGTCGCATAAACACTGCACTTTAGCGGTTTCTTTGTTTTTTGCGAAAGTTTTTTCAATTTCTATAAATTTCTGAACAAAAATTTTGTTATTTCCCCAATAACTCTGCCCATTACACCCATTATTCAGCAAAATATCATTGTCAAGAGCAGTTTTATGTATCTTTTCCAAAAGTCTTTCCCCAATGTTATTCGTGGACAAAAATCTGACATTTCTCTGAGTTTTGGCTTCACAAAGTTTGACAAGCAACACAATCTGCCCCAGCACTTCCGCCACTAGTTTGTTCCCCGCCATTTCTACATAACTTTCATTTTGTAAATTGTCAGTACTTCTATTACCTATTTCACAGTTAAGGTTACACCGAGCAAAATCTTCCCCGCACACACTTTCCTGTGTTGTGGAGTCTTCTTTTATATCTTCTTGCCCCGCCCTATCAAAAACTTTTTCCAGAACATTTGCCTGTCTATATTTTGCATTATATTCCCTGGCCATTTGCTCAAATCGCTCACTATTCAAAAAATCTTCCATTCCGCCCCCTATTTCCCTTTTACATATGCAACGCTTGTGTGTTTTGTGAATAAGGCGACATTATATATGTCTAAATAAATATATCATATGTAATATAATTATAATTGACATATGCTACAAAATGTGCCAACATAAGGGTAGGAGAAACTATGATTGACTTACATCAACATTCCACATTTTCTGACGGGACTGATGATATTGTGACACTTGTGAAAAAAAACAAGGCTATGGGCATAGAATATATGTCAGTCACAGACCACGATAACATTCAGTCAGCAAAAGCACTTTTAGGTGGTGAAACAAGCTTCGGCATAAAATTTGTGACGGGAATTGAATTTTCCACCGAGTTTGAGGGCGAGTCTATTCACCTTTTGGCATATGGCTACAGAAAAAACGGCAAGGTAATAAACTCCCTTGTGAAAAAGTCAAAAGAACTTCGCTTGAAACGAATAAAGGATAGAATTGACATTTTGAAAAAGGAATTTGGCATTGTCCTATCAAAAGAAGAACTTGAAATTGTAGAACAAAGCGACAACCCAAACAAGCCTCTTTTGGCAAATATTTTAATATCTCGTGGGCTGGGCGAAAACATAACGGAAGTTATTAAGAAATATCTCTATCACAAAATGCCCGAAAACAAACTTAACACACAATATGTTATAAAAGAACTTGCGAAAGCAAACATAATATCCGTTTATGCTCACCCACTGGGCGGAGTTGGCGAAAAGCGAGTGGAAAGAAGCACTTTTGAAAAGCGTGCAAAAGCATTTTCGGAATGTGGACTAAATGGAATTGAATGTTATTATTCCCTTTACAACAAAGAAGAACAAAACTATCTAACTAACTACGCAACAACACACAATCTTTTAATCTCTGGCGGAAGTGATTATCACGGCAAGAATAAAACCGTTCAAATAGGCGAACTTTCAAATTACAACTTTTCACCCATAAAAGAAAACCTAACAATAGCAAAAAGGCTTAAATTTAAATCAATTTAAGCCTTTTTTTTATTTATATTGTAGTGAATATCGGGTAAATTATATCGTTGTATGTTATGTCAAACTGTGCTTGAATATAAACCTCTACTTTAGTTACAACAGCACTCCCTTCTGAGATATACTCATCTCGATAATAAGCACTTTCTCCATCCACGCGTGTTACTTTTATAATATACGCAACATCAACTTCCTCTTTCGACTTATCCGAAAGGAAGTAAAATCTTTTGCCCGTTACAAGATTAGAAATTTTATCAGTGATGTCAATCACTTGGCTTGTTGATGGATAAAAAGTCGTCCCACTTGAATTTGGTCTTTCCGTGCTTGTTCCTTCTATTTTTAGTTGTCCTTGTCCCAAACTTTGCCAATTCATTCCATAATAATTAAGATTTTCTAGATCAGCAACATTAAGAAGATTAGGTTTCCAAATAGCAGTAAGTTTCTCCTCACTATTTTGCAGATTTTGATTGGTCAATGTTTTTGTCGCAGGGACAAACTCCTCAAGATATAAATAAAAAGTTTCGTTTGAAACACTTTCAACAACAGTTCCACCCCCAACTCTATCTATTTGTGGATAGACAGCAACTTGGCTCTCTTGCCCCGTAAATTTATAGACTGAAGTTTCCCAAATAGTCACACTGCCAGTTTCGGCTCGAAACAGCGCTTTAATTTTTGAACTAGAGGCACGCAGACAATATTGCTTGCCCACTTCAAAAAAACTAAGGTCAACCACCCAGCGAGTATCCCATGCACTTGGTGGATTAGAATAAGTACTTTTAGTTCCCAGTGTTCCATTGACGCTCATTCCACCGTCGGAAAGAGATGTCCATGTTATGCCGTTGAATGTTGCAGAGCCTTGCCAAACTGAGCCTAAGTCAATTTTTTGTGATTTAACATTTTCTTGCTGCCAGCCAAAAAAAGCACTCTTTTCGTTTAGATATGGCACAGGCAAATCGCCATAACTATCGCCCAGTGATATTTGCTTAGAGGTTACCCCCCCCCCCTGTCGTGGATAACTCGCCACCGTTTGCATCAAAATTCAAAGTGAGTGTTGGACGAATATATTTTACTGAAATATTTGAATTTGCTTGTTGGTGGGTTGCACCATATATCATAACTCCAAGGATAATCATAATGAGTGTGTATAGCACGCAAATTGTTATCTTGTTTTGCTTATGATAAAATCTATTCAGCCATAACACAAAGCGTTCATATCTGGTCATTCTTGGTTTTCTCCTTTTAAATTGTCTTACAACCCAAATCCGCCGAGGGCGTCTTTTGAAAGATTGTCTGCTTTAGATTGTGCGTCTTTAATTGCCCCTAGGACCAAGTCCTCAAGCATTTCCACATCATCTGTGTCAACCACTTGTGGGTCAATCTTTATGCCCGTGATGTCTTTTTTGCCAGTGATTGTAACTTCCACCATTCCGCCACCAGAAACACCTGTAAGCACTGTTTCAGCCAGTTCTTCTTGCTTTTTCTCCATTTCGGCTTGCATTCTTTGGGCTTGCTTAATCATGTTTTGCATATTCATGCCGCCGCCAAAGCCGCCAAATTTATTATATCCCATTTTAAACTCCTTAAATTAGTATATTTTCAGTTTGCACCAAAAGTGTTGAAATTGCTCTCTAGGTCATCACCGAAAAGTGCTTTTAGTTTGTTGTAACTGTCAAGAACTTTGTTTTCTTTAAGTTTTAGCACAAAATTCAGTTTTATTTTATCATTTATTTTGGATAGTTCCAACGAAATTTTAGCAAGATTATCTGAATTCGTAAGAATTTTGTAAAGATATTCCTCATAAACCTCAACAATTAGTTCATCTCCAACAAGTTTTAGGTGTCTAAGTTCACCACAAGCGGTGTGAAGTGTTATTAAATTTTGCTCACGCAATCTAATAACGACAAGCCCCCAAAGTTTGTATGGGTTTCGCATTTCTTCTGGTGAAATGTTTGCAATAACCTTTGGAGTTGCTGTTCTGTCCGTTTCGTGAATTTCATTTAGGTCGGGCAGTGGCAAATCATCTGGCGGAATGAAATAGTCTTCATACTCGTCATATTCCCCACTTGAAGAAGTTTTCTCGGGTGTTGTATCTTTTGATTTGTCTTTTTCAACATTGCTTACCTCTTGTAATATTTCCCCACCATTTGAAGCAAGATTTTTTAAAAATTCGGACAAATTCTTAACTAAATCTTCATTTATTAGTTTTTTTTTACATTATCTATGCTTGCACATTCAAGAGATGTCAGTTCAATAAGTGTTCGTGGGGAAATTGCATATTTCAGTTCACTTTCCACACTGCTAAATTTTTGCATAAAGGACAAGAGTGTTGTTGTGTCAGATTTTTCAGAAAGTGCTTTCAGTTTGTCAAAAATGTCCTGTGGCACTGCCAATATATCTTTTGCATTTTTGCAACTTTTAATAACAATTAAGTTTTTAAACAGCACCGTCATTTCTTTGCCAAAAGCGGTCAAATTTTTGCCCGACTGACAGACATTGTTTATTGTTGTTAACACTTGTCCTAGGTCTTTGTCCAAAATGGCATTTGCAAGGGCTATTGTAGTGTCAAAATCACTTGTTCCAAGAATTTGCAAAGTCTTGTCAATAGTTATGTTATTGCCACCAAAAGCAACCACACAATCGGCAACAGAAAGCGTATCTCGCACACTGCCTTCTCCCGCTATTGCAATGGCTTCAACAGACTTGTCATCAGATTTAATGTTGCACTTGTCAAACACATATCTCACTTGCTTTTCTAGGTCATCTTTCCCCACCAGACGAAAGTCAAAACGCATACACCTTGAAAGAATCGTTGAAGGAAGTTTGTAAACTTCTGTTGTTGCAAGAATGAACACTGCATGAGTTGGTGGCTCTTCAAGAGTTTTTAGAAGTGCATTAAAAGCACTGTCTGTGAGCATATGCACTTCGTCAATGATATATACCTTATATTTCCCATGCACAGGTGGATATTTAACTTTTTCCCTCAAGGCTCTAATTTCGTCAACACCATTGTTTGATGCTGCGTCAATTTCAAGCACATCAACATTGCTTGGCTCGTCAAGTGCAAGGCAAGTTTTACATTTGCCACAAGGAGAGCCGTTTTGTGGGTTTTCGCAATTTATTGCCTTGGCAAAAATTTTTGCACAAGAAGTTTTGCCCGTTCCACGAGTGCCAGTAAAAAGGTAAGCATGCCCAATATTGCCCGACACCACTTGGTTTTTAAGTGCGGACACAATGTGAGGTTGCCCTATCACTTGGTCAAAAGTCTTTGGTCTAAATTCTCTATAGAAAGACAAATGCATTAGTCCGCTCCTTTTAAATCTCTTAACTTTATTTTAATCCTTTGCAAAGCATTGTCAATGCTTTTTGGCTGTTTGTTCATAATTTTTGAAATTTCTTGATAATTATGTCCCGATATGTAACTTCCAAGAACACGCTTTTCAAGTGGGCTTAAAAGCTTGTCAATAACTCGCCCCGTTTCTTGAAGTTTTTCCCTAAAAAGCACAGTTTCCTCGGGGGAAAGCTCACGAGCTTCTATATAAAATCCGTTTTCTTCGTTTGAGTCATCAATATCTTCATTTTCGCACAAAAGCACTTTCCCTTGATTGTTTATGGATAAATATGCTTGCATTGGAATGTTTTTTTGCCTTGCATCATGCGTTAGAGCTTGTTGAATTTGACGAGTTATGCAAAGTGTGGCAAAGGTCTTAAAGGAAGTCCCAGATTTTTCGTCAAAGCTCCTATAAGCCTTAAAAAGTCCAATCATTCCCTCTTGCAAAAGGTCACTTGGTTCGGCATTTGCAAGAAAATATTTGCGTGAAACACGAGTGACAAGTGGTTTGTAGCGTGACATAAGTTCATTTAGCGCAACTTCATCACCACCCCTTGCCTTTTTTAATATTTCAATGTCATCAAGGTTAAAATATTTTTCTTCCATTTTCTTCCGTTTATATTATATCAAAAACATTGCACATTTGCAACAATTTACTTTGTTTGTCTTTGACGGACAATTTCATAAACCATGGCACTTGTCGCTGTGGAAACATTAAGCGAATTCACCTTGCCAAACATTGGAAGTGACAGAGTTCCGTCACAAAGTTTGCGAGTAAGCGTTCCCACGCCAAAGCCTTCACTACCCATAACTATGGCAATGTTGCCAGTTAGATTTGTTTTGTAAATATCATCCCCGTCAGCCTCGGCACAATACACCCAAACGCCCTTTTCTTGCAACTTCTTTATTTGGTCGTTAATGTTATTTACCTTGGCAATTTTCATGTGATTTATCGCCCCGCAACTAGTCTTAAACACTGTTTCATTCACAGCACAACTTCTTCTAGATTCAATAATTATTCCGTCAACGCCCGCACACTCACACACACGAATAATGCTTCCAAAGTTGTGTGGGTCTTGTACCCCGTCAAGAATGACAATAAAACTGCCCTTTTCGTCTTTGCTACTTAAAATATCTTCCACATCACAATAGCAAAAATCTGTTATCTCTGCCACCACCCCTTGATGATGTTCTGACAACTTGTCAAGCGACTTTCTTTGCACAAAATCAAACCTTGTGTGAGATTTTTTGCACAATTCCACAATCTTTTTTGAAAAATCGTCCATTTTGCTATTATCAAGCATAACTTTGTTTATTGTTTTGCCCGCAACAAGTGCTTCATACACACTGTTTTTGCCACTTATAATCATTTTCTTTTCCCCTTTTCGTAACTTTCAAGAGATTTATCAAACTCACCCACAGACTGCTCAAAAACCCACTTTATACGCCCAAAATTGCCCGTCAAATAGTGATAGCCCAATAAAGCCTCAAAACCCGTTGCATATTTGTAGTCAGCTAAGCTAGAATTTTTGGATACAGTTGCCATTTTGGTGTTTCTTGCCCGCCTAAAAACTCCCAATTCCTCGTCAGAAAGAAACTCCATAATTTGTTCCACCGCTCTTGCCTGAAAACTTGCCTTAACAAACTTTGTGCATAGTTTGTGAAGATTGTTGTTCTTAAAAGTTGTCTTTTGGCAAAAATAATCTCGCACAAGAAGTGTCCACACACTATCCCCCAAAAAAGCAAGACTAAGCGAACTTTCTTCCCTTGCATGAGCCACCATTTCCGCCCCTGCTCCCATATTAAGTTTTTCAAGACTTTCCACACAATCTATTTCTTTCTTTTCCATGCCAGCATTATATCACATTCTTTTTCATTTGAAAAGAAGAATTTATATCGCACCAAACTGCTTCACAGAACCGCCAATGCAACGCTGTTGCCAATTAAACTGCCTCGCAGAGCCAATCACTTTCTCGCTTTCCGCAGTTTGCGGGTGCGGGAAAATATCATTCGACTTGCACACAAGGCGAATATCATTTGCAAAGCAAATACCATTCACGAAGTGAATATCATTGAAAGATAAAAAACTCCCCGAAGGGAGTTTTTTATCTTTCTTGGTTGTATGCAACAATCTTTTGCCCGTCTGCAAGTGGAAGTGACAATTCACCGTTTTGTTCCACCAGTGTGGACATTGGCACATTAAGTTCTTTTGCCACGTCCCACAAGGTTTGCCCTTCGTGCGCAAGATAAATTTCAAGAGCCCAGTCTTTTTGAGGTTTTTCTTCCCCAAGGGTAATTGCTGTGGTCACTGCATTGGTATAATTTTTGTTTTGAGCAAAGTTTATATTCACTTCTGCAAGTATTTCAAGTTCGCCCCCACGCTTTGCTTTAACATTCACATCACCAATGCTTGCTGTGGCAAAGATATTGCCGTTTTCCACAATGTCTTGTGAGGTGTAGGCGATTGAGTAAGGCACTTCAACATCAAGTGAGTTAATTGAAATATTGTCGTCATCGTCTGCTGTTTCGAACACAATGTTAATGTTTGCGATGCCTTCAAATGTCACTTCGCCTTGTTTTGCCACTTGATTTATTATTGTAATGTTATTTGGCGTCGTGGTCAAAATTTTGTCAATAGGTGGCACGCCTTCTGGCACTGCAAAAGTTGTTAAGACATTTTCGTCAAATTGTCTTGTTGCTTCAAATTCTGTTTGTTCAAAACTTGTGGTTGTAAGTTTCACTTCACACTTTGGGCTGAAAGCGTCAACAGTGCAATTTTGTGCTTGCTTGTTATACACCAAACCTTCAATATACAAAGGAATTGACACTTCAAACACATTTCTGTCCGCATTTTCTTCCACATTGCCGCAGCCAGCCAAAACCCACGCTTCAACAAGTGAATCTCTTGTTATGTCGTTTCCTGCAATTTCTTCTTGAAATTGATTTTGCTTGAACATGCTTCTAAGTTTGCCGTCTTCTGTTTGATAAACAACATTTGAATACACTTCGCCCGACACTGCAAAGTAGCCGTCTGACGGAATGACATTTTTGATTGTAGCATAGTTTCTGACGCACAGAACACGGCTTATTTTGCTGTCTTTTTGCAAGTCAAAGAAAATGTTTGCCGTAGTGTCAAACTTGCCCGCAAAGGACATATATGAGGTTTCTTCTTCCTTAACAAACACCCCATCTGGAGCCACTGCACAAGCAATGCCCGCATCATGACACACTGCAAAAAGTGTAACTTTAATTTTGCTTGTGTATCTTATGTCATCACCAGCAGAGCCGTCTGTGGACAAGTCAACAAGCATAGCCTTGCCAAAAACTTCACAGCCTTCTTTTATGCTATCGTTTTGATAACTTCCGACAAAGTTTTCTTCCCTATTTATATTGACTATTTCCCCGTTTTCTTGTTGCACCAAAAAGTTATAGCAAATCTTTCCTTCAACCTTTGCTTCACCCATAGAGGTTGAAATTTTTTCGATTCGTGGCTGAGATGTTGCAGTCAGCACTTTTGTAATTCTTTCACCTTCCCCCAAAACCCCCACTGTGTTTGTGATTTCAAGGTCACCCACTCTTTTGCTTGTTGCAATGTTAAGTTCGTTTGCGTTTTCCAAATTTCTACCCTCCAATTTCGGCAACAAAAAAAGTTGTCTTGCTGATTGTTACATAAATACAAAACAACTTTCAAAATTATTCCAATTTGAAAAAACTTTTTTAAATTTTGCTTTCTGCTTGTGTTTTTATTGCTTCTTCTTCGTTGCCGTTAATTTTAACATCACCACACAAAACATCTGAATATGAACAAGTGACCGACTTAACATTGCTATCGCTTAAGACCCGCACCGTAAAAACTGACGGATAAGTGCTTTCGACAATTCCCTGATAAGTTTCAATTTTTCTTCTACCACGGTTTATGGAAATGTCAATCTCCTCGCCTCTTATTGCATTTATTCTTTCTTTAATATCATTTAAGTTTAAAAGACCTCTTTTCATTTTGCCCCCAAACTATTATGCCCAAAATTTGGAAAATTAGTCTTAAAAACAAAAACCCCCCAAGGGGGTCATGTTAGAAATCCTCGTCATCGTCATCATCGTCCGAGTCGTCATCGTCACCAATGTCGTCAAAATCTTCGTCAATTTCGTCTGGCTCGGTTGACTCGTCGTCCACTTCTTCTTGCTCGTCTTCGTCATCAAGACCAAGGTCCAAAGAGTCATCATCAAGAGGGCTGTCGTCAAGCCTAGTTATGGACACCATATCGCTGTCCTCGTCATCGTTATAGCCTTCGTCATCGTCTGGAGAGGTGTAAGTATCCCAAACAGAAGTTGGAACTGCATCTTCTTCCTCTTCTTCTCTCTCTTTTGCGCACGCTGGACAAATATCTTCGTCAGCGTTTATATAATTGGTCTTGCAAATTGGGCAAAGTTCAAGGTCCATATCCTCGTCAGTTCCCATATTTCCAACGGCTTTCATCTCCGCTTTGCAGACATTGCAATATTTATCTTTTTTCAAAATATAGTTAAGTTCACACCTAGGGCATCTGATATATGTTTGTTTCATTTTTTCTCCCTCACAATCAGCAACTTTTTATCACATTTCTCTATAATACACAAGTGATTTTAACTAGTTTTTTAAAAATTATTTATGTATTTTCAATTTTTTTTGGATAAAACACTGTTTTGCCCTAAGCGAAGTCCACTAAGCCCCTTCAACAAGCATTTTATCTGCAACAAGAGCAATAAATTCTCCGTTGGTTGGTTTTTCGTTGCTGTCATAAACTTTTATGCCAAAAAGGTTGTTAATGTTTTCAATTTTTCCTCTATTCCAAGCCACTTCTATGGCATGTCTAATTGCTCTTTCCACCTTGCTTGCACTGGTTGAAAATCTTGTTGCAATGGAAGGATAAAGTTGTTTTGTAATTGAATTTATAATATCTGGCTCCTCAATAGCCATTTTTATTGCCTCT
Source organism: uncultured Clostridia bacterium (assembly GCA_934776915.1). Taxonomy (GTDB): domain Bacteria; phylum Bacillota; class Clostridia; order Christensenellales; family UBA1242; genus UBA7862. The sequence goes on along the minus strand of CAKVNA010000003.1, from coordinate 8,858 downwards.
CGCAAAAATTGATAACCTTTTATGTGTGCTGGAATTCCAACTGTAATAAATATGTTGCTAATCTTTTCTTCAAGAGCCCTATTCTTTGGCATGCGTTTGCCGTCAACTCGCAAAACTTCGCTTTGCCCCACAAGTTCTTCAATTCTTTTTGCAACAATTTCTTCTTCCACTGGCTTTGCAAGAACATAATCTGCTCCAAGGTCAACAGCCTTTTGTGCGAAGCCCTCGTTTTTGAGTGACGAGAGAACAAGTATTTTTGGTCTTTCGACAAACGCTTTCAAGCGTTCCAAAACTTCATATCCGTCAAAGCCTTCAAGCACAATGTCAAGTGCCACAACATCTGGCTTATGTTTTTCAATTTTCTCCAAGCCACTTTGTCCGTTGCCGTCTTCCTCCATCATTTCAAATTTTCCCGTTTTTTCCAAAAACTCACGCAAACTTCTTCTGCTTTCTTCGTTTTGATCAAGTAATATTGTTTTAATCATAAAACCGATCTCCTTTTAAATTTAGTTGATACAAAGATACTAACACAGAATAAGAAAAAAGGTAACAATATTCGCTGTTAGATATTGTCATTCACTGTCCCTAAAGGGTATAATTGCTCGAAAAAAGACGGAAAATTTGATTTTCATACATTTACACTGAAATTTAAATGTTTTTTAAAAGAAAAGCCCAAATTCTCTGTTATTTTTGTTAATTTTATCGTTTTGAAAAATAAAATCGCAATATCTCCACTTTTTGTTCACTTTTGAGTGTTTTGTGTCAAATATAGCATAATTCCCGCTTGCAAAACCACCCCAAACGCCATATTATAGAACTTTTCCCTATATCCTAATTTTCATAAGCCCTTATCTTGTATAATTTTTATGAATTTATTACATATTAACACAATAGTTTTAGTTTGTCAACACAATAGTTTAAATATTAGTGTAAAATTTTCTTTATAATTTAAGATAAGCGAGGATAATATGACATCTGTTGAGATCGGGAACAAAATAAAGACAATAAGAGAGAGCAAGGGCATAAAGAAAAATGCACTTGCAAACTTGGCTGGCGTATCGCCAACATATATAAATGACCTTGAAGCGGGCAGAAAATGTCCAACAGTTGAATATCTTGGATATATCTGTCAAGGGCTAGGAATAACAATGGAAACATTTTTCAAAGACGAAAACAGCCACACAATAAATGTTTCCAATCTGACAGAAAAACAAGTTAAACTTCTAGAAGACTTCCTAGCAAGCCTTTAAGCACTCCTGCAAATCCACAAAGTTCTTGCCACCCCAAAAGAGCATATCTTATGTTCTGTCTTTTTTGCTACAAGAAAATCTAATCTGTAAAAAAGGTGAAAAGAAGTTTCTTTTCACCTTATGTTTTATTCGGCGTTTACAAGTGTTGTATCTTGTTCGCTTAAAATTCCAATGTATTGTCCAACAACTTTGTCGTCTGCGTCTTTCTTTGGAGAGTGGATTGAATACATTTTGAGATATTGAAGTTGTGAATTTTTAACTTGTTCATATGTGTAAAAATGTTCCAAGTCGAAGTCATAAATTGCATAATCTCCATTCTTTGTTGTAAAGGAAGATGCAATAACTTTTGGCTCTTCTGCATTTTCAAGCACGAATTTTGAATTTTCATATGCAAGAGTAAGTCTGAGCATATATAGTTCGTTGCTGTCTGCAATTTGATAGTAAATTTCATCTCTTTGAGAAGCAAGAATTGTTATTTCTTTTGTTCCTTCTGCAACGGTTGTAATTGGTTGATATCCGTTGCCATTTTGATAAATCATACGATAGTTTGTTCCGTCATAATAAACTGCAACTACGCCCCTGTCAAGCCCGTCTGCATCGTCTAGGATAACATATGTTGAGGTTATTTCGCTTGTTTGTTTTTCGCCTTTTAGTGGTGCTGAAAGATAACTCTTTGATGTTTCTCCGTCAGTTGTTGAATAGAGGTTGCTGTTTAGTGTGTAATATACTCTGCCGTTTTTCATTGCAACGAGTTCTGGTTGATTGCTATCGACCAAAATTGAAGTTTCTGTTCCGCCAGAAAGTGATTTTCTCACAATTTCATATGCAGAGCCAACAGATGTTTTTCTTACAAAGTAAAGATAGTTTTCAACTTCTGGTCGTGTTCCAGTTGCTTTCAAAACATTTTGATTTGCAACAACATAACTTAGTGTTCCAGTTGCAAGAGAATATTTTGAATATCCGCCACCTTGGCATTTGATAACATCAACATCGCCTGATTCATTAGAAACAACAATATAAGTTGCTCCGCCAATATAAACAACATTGAATTTACATTTGATTGAATAACCGTCTTCGCCGCTTGATGAAAGTTGCTCGTGACCTGTTCCGTCAAGTTTAATTCTGTCAAATCTCACAAGACCAGTGATACTTGAGCCGTCACTTCCCTTAACTGTGTATGGAGTGGTGTAATATATCCATTCCCCACAAAGATAAATTTGAGCTTGTTCAAACCCGCCAACATTGTATGTCAAAATTTCTGCCCCTTGTGGAACGCCGTCATTGTTCAAGACGACATTGCCTTCAGAGTCAAGTTTTGACCTATAAATGCCATAGATTGTTTGTTTGCTCTTTTTGTCATATTGGTTGTCATTGTTGCCAAGTTCGCTTGACGCAATGTATGCGTTGGCAAAATAAATATAGTCGCCTTTAATAACAGCCGAGCCGCCATTTCCATAAACTGTGGCGTTTGCATCTGGGCCATTTGACAACTTGATTCCACTGCATGCAAAAAGCAATGCAGAGAACATAAAAATCATTGAAAATATGATTGCTAATTTCTTTTTCACTTTGATACCTCGCTAGAAACACGAAAATGTTAACAAAAATTTAATCTTTTGTCAATACAATTAAGCAAGTTATAAAAATAATGATAGAAAAATTTATCTATCATTATCCATATTTTATATTTCCACATTTTTCCATTTTCATTCAAAAGTGGTCAATTCCCAAAATCTAGTTTGATTGTTTCGCCAGTTTTTGCATCTTGACACGCCACCCAAAGCCCGTCAGTTGAGGACAATTTTAAATATTTTGCATACTCTTCAAGGCTTTTGGGCGGAGTTGCAGAGTCCTGTGACGGAATGCCATAACAAACATATTCTTCCACCCCATTTTCATCACATATAACTCCCAATTCATAACACTCGTCACTGCCTTCATAATTTACCTTGACCCATTTTGAATTTGGCACAAGTTTTTCCAAATTTTCATCATGTTCATATTTAGAAAACAAAATATCAATCTGCGACCTTATTTGTTCAAAAAACATATCTCCTTCGCTTTCCATTTGTTTTGCTTTAAGTTCCTTCTGCTTATCATAAACTTTTGTTTTCACTCTGTTTTGAGCATCAGTATTATCCTCTCCCGCCACATGAACATCAGCATGACTGCAAACATCACTATCACTTATGTTTTGTTGCTTTGAATTACAATTCTCACATGAAGAAATATGTTTTTCTCCGTCACATTCAGCATAAAATGCCTCTTTGTATTTACATTTACTGCAAGAGTCATAATAATGGCAAGACATATCGTCAGAAAGGTTTTGGTCAATCAAGTTTTCAATCTCGTCCTGACTTTCATTTTTGTATAGTGTTGCCCTATTCTTTGGAGCTCCTTGCACAAAAGCGGTTTCAATTTTTCTATTATCTTCAACCTTATCTCCATTGCTACACAGCACAAGTTCTGGACAGAAAGCATTTGAAACATCAACAACAGCACAAAAAAGTGGCTCGTTTACACTCACCTTGCTTTCGGTGTTAAATTCGCCCACCCCACCACAAACATTCAGCGGGAATTTGCTTACTTTACATTTTTGTCTAATTCCAACAGCAAGTGACTTTGGCAACTCTCGCATATTATAAAATTTAATTTCACCTTTCCCGCCCTCTTTAAGTGACAAAATTGCCTTTGCATCTTTATTCTTGCTTCCTGACAAAATAACCGTTCTTGCCAAATTTTCCATTTTCACCCAAACCTTTTTTTGTTTTATAACTACAATTTTAAAACAACTCTTATCATTTTTTTTGCTATTTTTTATGAATTTTTGTCAATTTTTGTCACAAAAAGCACAATTTATTTAATTTTTGCAAAAAAAATAACAACTACTTTTGCAATAGTTGTTATACATCTGATTTCTGAAATTACAACTATCTTGCAATAGTTGTTATATGTTCAAAAGGCAATTTTCGTTCATCTGTCTTTATGCTTTTCCCCACACAAAAGATTAAACATAGTTACATAATCTTCTGGTGATATATCCTCTGGACGAATTGTAGGAATTAAAGAAAGAGCATTTAATGTAGATAAAACTTGCCCTTCATTATATCCCATTTTTTTAAGATTGTTCGCAAGTGTCTTTCGCTTCATTGCAAAACAGCCTGACACAAACTTGTGGAACTTGTCTTGGTCTGCAATGTCAAATTTATCTCTATCCAACTTAATTTTGATAATGCAAGAGTCAACATTTGGCATTGGCGTAAACATCTTGCGTGACACTTGTTGCACAATCTTTGTTTCAGCAAAAGTCCCCAGCATAACGCTTGGAATTCCATATTCTTTCGTTCCACTTTTTGCACAATATCTTTCGCCCACTTCCCTTTGCACCATAACAAACATGCTATCCAGTTTTTGGCTTTCAAAAAGAAATTTAAAAATAATTTGTGAAGTTATGTAATATGGCAAATTTGCAACAACAAAATATTTTTCGCCGTCAAACATCTTTTCAATATCACACAGTTTTTGCTCCAAAATATCACCAAAAACAATAGTCAAGTTTTTATAATTGTTTTCAAGACCATGCAATTTTTCTGTTAATGTTTTGTCTATTTCAAAACTGACAACTCTCTTAAAATTCTTTGCCAAAACCTCAGTCAATGTTCCCATGCCCGCCCCAATTTCTACAATGTTGCTATCACTTGGAATGTCAAACTTCCTTACAAAACTTGTTATGAAGTTTGTATCAAAGATAAAGTTTTGTCCAAATTCTTTTTTAAATCTAAAATTTTTATTTTCCATTTTATTTCCAATTTTTTAATTAAATTTTGCCACTTTTTGCCCGTTTTTAGTGATTTATTGTTTTTTTATAATTTTTTATAATTTTCCTGTTGTTTTCTATTAGTTTTCTATTGGTTTTTTAGTTTTTGTTAGTCTTTTTAGTTTCTAGTTTTTGTTGCTTCATTGTTGCTTTTTCTATCAATTCTTAAACCCTTGCAATTATTCAAATTTAATGTTAAATAGTCTTTCTGTATTTAATTTTGTTTGGGATATAATCTCATCAACTGGCACTTTTTTTATGTCGGCAATTTTTTGTGCCACAAGGCTAACATAACTTGGTCTGTTTATTTCGCCCCTATGTGGAACAGGTGCAAGATAAGGGCTGTCTGTTTCTATCAAAATTCTGTCCATTGGCAAAAACTCAATTACTTTTAAAACATTGTTTGCATTTTTGAAAGTTGCAATGCCATTGAAACTAAAACTAAAGCCAAACTTCATAAGTTCCTTTGCCACCTCCACACTTCCATTGAAACAGTGGACAAGACCACCACATCTAAATTTGTCTTTGTTCTTTTTGACCATATCCAAAAAATCACCCATTGCCTCCCTAACATGAAACACACATGGAAGGGACAACTCATCTGCCAAGTCAATTTGCTTTTGAAGTGCAAGAAGTTGTTGTGGCTTTAAGTTTTCATCATAATAATAATCAAGCCCAATTTCCCCCACTGCAACAACTTTTTTGTTTTTGCAAAGAGATTTTATTTGACCTAACATATCGTCATCAAAATTTTTCGTTTCGTGAGGGTGAACTCCTACGGTAGCATAGACATTTTTATATTTATTTGCAATTTCAATGCACTTTTTGGAGTTTTCCACATTGTCACCACTTACAATGCAGCCCGTTTCACCTTGTATTATTTTTTCAAAAACTTCGTCTTTAATTCCCGCCATTTTTTCGTCATACAAATGGCAATGTGCATCTATAATCATGCAGAGATTATATCACTTTTTCTTATACTTTTCAAATAGTTTTTGTCAAAATCGCTTGCATAATGAAAATTGGACAAACATAAAAATTTATTATGAACAAAATTTGGTTTTGGTTGATTGTTTTGAGCATGTGCATTTTGCTTTACATAAACCCAGAAATTGTGCTTCCAAGCATGCTTCAAGCAAGTGAAAATACACTTAAACTATGCCTTAAATTGTGTGCAATTTATTCCGTTTGGATGGGAATATTGCAAGTTATGGAGGACAGTGGCATAAACAAAAAGTTATCCCGTCTGTTAAGTCCTGTAACAAAAAAAATCTTTGGGCCACTTGACGACAAAACAAACGAACTTGTGTGTATGAACATTTCTTGCAACATTCTTGGCATGGGCGGGGCTGCAACCCCACTTGGAATGAAGGCAATGCGCAGGCTTGATGACGGCAGTGGCAAAGCAAACAGAGCCATGATTATGCTCATAATATTTGCTTCCACCTCTATGCAAATTTTGCCAACAACAGTAATTGGACTTAGGATAACTGCAGGCAGTAGTTCCCCCAGTGACATTATGCTTGCAACAATTATCGCCGCCATTTTCACAACGGGCATTGGCATTGCAATAGCACTTTTGATTGAAAAACTTAAGAAAATAAAAAGGAGAAATAAATGAGCATTTATCTTCTCCCTGTTCTTATTTTATCTATTTTTGTTTATGCCAAAATGAAAAAGGTGAATGTTTATACAAGTTTTATTGGTGGCGCAAAACAAAGCATCGGAATTGTAGTTGGCATATTTCCCTATCTTGTCACCATTATGATAATGGTGGAACTTATAAAAATAAGTGGACTAGCCTCGCTTATGGCAAGGGTTGTGTCGCCCCTATTTAATTTGCTTGGAATTCCAACAGAACTATGCGAACTTGTGCTACTAAAGCCTTTCAGTGGCAATGGCAGTCTTGCCATATTAAACGATATTTTTGCCCGTTATGGTGTGGATAGCTATGCTGGAAGATGTGCCAGTGTTATTGTTGGCAGTTGCGACACTGTGTTTTATGTCACAACACTTTATTGCTCACAAACAAAAGTCAAAAAACTTTCATACGCTGTCCCCGTTGCCCTTCTTGCCACCCTTCTTGGAGCTGTTGTAAGTTGTCTTTTGTGCAGAATATTTTAAAGGCTTTCAAAAGACACATTGACTCCTTCGCCGCCGCCTTTAGCAAGTTCTGCAAGTACTAGGTGAAAACTCTTTCCCTCTGCACAAACAAAGCGTAATCTTTTGCAAACTAAATTATTTTTCATTGCTTCTGAAAGTAAAATTTGCAATCTTTCCGCAGGAAAACTTACAAACATTTTGCCACCAAATTTAAGAAGTTTGCTTGAAATTGCCATAACTTGTGAAATGTTTGTTTTCCCCTCATATTTTGTGGATAAATACTTTTCGTTTATGTTAGATTTGTCCTTTGGTAGCGGGAAATATGGCGGGTTGCAAACAATTTTATCCACGCTTCCCGCAGATATTTTTTGCAAGGCATTGTTTAAGTCTAGGTTTAAAAATTCAACATTTTTTATATCATTTATTTTAAGACTTCTTATGGACATATCCCACAAAGATTCGTCAATTTCTATTCCCAAAATTTGCTTTGGGTGATATTTTTCATTGCACAAAATGGACACAACCCCACTGCCCGAACAGAGTTCCACAACAAAATCTTTTTTTCCCATTTTTGCAAAATTAGAAAGCAAAACACTATCACTAGAAAAGCAATATTTCCTTCTGTTTTGAATGATAAACAAATCATTTAGTTGCAAGTCGTCAAGAGTTTCACCCGTTTTTAACAAATTTTTTGCGTTTTTTATCATTTTTGTGCCTTATGACGAGGTTTGAAGAAAGATTTTTTGTTATTTTGCTTATTTGCTTGTTCATTTTTGGAACTGTTTTGTTCTTTTGAGTTATCCTCAATTTTGTGTTCTTTCTGCATGGAAGTTTTTGTCTTTTCTTGTGGCTTTCCCGTTGGCTTTGATTGTTCTTGCTTTGGTTGAGGAATATTTTTCTTCTTGTCCAAAATTTGCTTTTCAAAGATGTCTATTGGATAATCTTTTATAAGGTTGGAGCCGTCTTTTGTTTGCAGTTTGACGGATACAGTTTGCTTTAAAACATTTTGATAAATCACCATGCCGGGACCCTCTGGAGTTTTCACTTCAGAGTTAAGTTTTGGCATATGGGACAATGTTTCAATATAATATGGGTCTTCATATTCAAGGCAACACATAAGTCTGCCACAAGCACCAGATATTTTTGTTGGGTTGAGGGCCAGACCTTGATTTTTTGCCATTTTCATAGAAACTTTTTCAAAATCTCGAAGATGCGCCGCACAGCAACAAACTCTGCCACAAATGCCAATTCCGCCCACCATTTTTGCTTGGTCCCTTGTGCCAATTTGTCTAAGTTCAATTCTCGCTTTAAGTCCGCTTGCAAGTTGCTTTACAAGTTCCCTAAAATCTACTCTGTTGTCAGAAATAAAGTCAATGACAATTTTGCTACAGTCAAAAGAATATTCTGCATTAACAACATTCATATCAAGGTGCAGTTCGTCAACAAGTTTTTTTGTAAACAAAATTGCCTCATGCTCTTTGTCACAGTTGTCCTCGTTTCTCTTTATGTCCTCTTCTGTTGCTTTGCGAATGACTTTTTTTAGTTCGTCATTTGGAATAGATGACTCCACATCAATTCTTTCCACCGTTCCAAAACTTTGACCAAGAGGGCTTTCGACAATAACTTTGTCGCCTCGTTCAAGGTGTTCTGACGCAAGATATGTATATGTCTTTGGGTTAATTCTAAAC
>CAKVNA010000002.1 GCA_934776915.1 uncultured Clostridia bacterium | reverse complement strand
GTCAATTGTCATGCTTGCAACTGCTTTAAGTTTTGTGTCTTCTTTCTTGATAATCCTAATTCTGATGTCTGAAATCTTCAAAGTCTTATACCTTCCTTTTTTATTGCCGTGATTTTTCACTGGCTAGAATAAGTTTATATTAAACTGATAAAAAAAGCAAACAATTTAACACACTTTTTCATATTTAATATTATGGTTCAAATATTCGAGAAATATAACAAAATATTTTTTGTTGGCATTGGCGGCATAAGCATGAGCGCTTTGGCAACTTTTTGCAAAAAGAACGGGGCAGAAGTTGCGGGTAGCGACAACGCTGAGTCAAGCATAATTTCAAACCTCAAAAGGGAAGGAATAAAAGTTTATCTAAAACACAAGGGGAAAAATGTTGCGGGAGCAGACCTTGTTGTTTTTTCGGGGGCGATTGCAGAGGACAATGTAGAATTGGTGGAAGCACACAGACTAAACATCACCACCATGGAACGATCGGAATTTTTGGGCAAAATTTGTGAAGGCTTTGAGCAAGTTATTGCAGTTTCTGGCACACATGGAAAGACAACCACAACAAGTATGATTGCCCATATTTTTATGGTCGCAAATCTAAACCCAACTGTCCATGTTGGCGGCATAGAACCTCAACTTGGTGGCAACTTGCATATGGGCGGGAACAAATATTTCATAACAGAAGCGTGTGAGTTTAGGGATAGTTTTCTCAAACTCAAGCCCACCGTTTCCGTGGTGACAAATGTGGAGTTTGAGCATGTTGACTATTTCAAAACTTACTCTCGGGAGTGTCAATCATTTTCACAATTTGCAAAATTAACAAAAGAAGTCTGTTTTGCGTCAAAATCTGCCAAAAAATGCTTTTTAGACAACAAAAATGTCCGCTTTGTTGGGGATAAAACGGGCTTTAATGCTCAAAATGTTGTCTTAAACGATGACGGCAAATACTCCTTTGACTTATATTGCAAAAAGAAATTTTTATGCAATTTCAAATTAAATGTCTATGGAAAATATAACATCCAAAACGCACTTTTGGCTATTGCTGTTGCAAAACATTATGGAATTGATACAAATATCATTCAACTTGCCATGAAAACTTATGAGCCAGTGCAGAGACGATTTGAACAAATAGGCTTTTTTGGTAGCAACATTGTTGTGCAAGACTATGCCCACCACCCAACAGAAATTGCTTGCTCCATAAATACTTGCAAAGAAGTTTTTGGCAGAAAAATAGTGTGTGTCTTTCAGCCACACACCTATTCCAGAACAAAATGCCTAATTGACAACTTCACCAAATGTTTTGACGGATTGGACTCACTTGTTCTACTTGAAACTTATCCAGCAAGGGAGCGTTTTGAATATCTTGGAAGTGCCGAATTTTTAAAGAAGAAACTCGAACTGTCAAGCCCCACTTTTGCCGTCCAAGGAGTATTTAATTTCAAAGAGTTTCTATCCCACATAAAGTCCATGCAAATTTCAAATAGTGTCCTACTTTTCCTCGGCGCAGGGAGCATTGAAAAACTCGCCCGGGAAATTGTTAGGAAATAAAAAAATGGCTTGATTACAAGCCATATTTTTTTTGAAATTTTTCAACTTTTCCGCTGGCATCAACAATTTTTTGTTTTCCAGTGAAGAAAGGGTGACATTTGCTACAAATATCAACTTTAATTGTTTCGCCTGATTTTGTTGATTTAGTTTTAAATTTTTCACCACAAGCACAAACCACTTCTACTTCATGGTAATTTGGTTGAATATCTTTGTTCATTTCGGCCTCCTACATTACTTTTCTCTATTGGTCTATGCTAGTATAAAACAAAAAGCTAATTAAGTCAACATTTTTTTTGCTCAAAATGACTTTTCCAAAATGTTTTTGCTTATTTTTGAATGAAAATGGCAATACTTATTTGACTTTATTGACAGATATAAATATAATAAGTATATAAATATAGGTTTGTGACCAAAAAGCAGACGAAAAAAGCATAATGTCACATTCTTTGGGGAGGAAAAATGAAAAAAGGCGGTGCAAGAGTTTCTGGAATATTTACATTGCTTCTATCTGTGCTTGTTCTTCTTTGCACAGTGCTATTTTTAGGCAAAGTGTTTTCCATCGCTTTTTTGCAAAACTTACTAGAAAATCAAACGGTCGCCATAATTTACATGGTCTATGACGCAATATTTGTCATGCCTTTCTCGGCAATTCTTAACAACTCGTTTGGCATTGACTTTTTGGTTGTGCAAAAAATTATGGTCATTTTCAATCTTGCATTTTATGCACTGGGCATCTTTTGGGGAATCAAAGAAATTACACTTGCCAAAAAGACTGACGAAAAATATGCAAGATGCTATCGCACTTGTGCCTTTGCACTTGTAATGAAAATTTTAGTTATGGTCTATTTCCTATATGTCTTCACTGGAAGTTTCTACGACCAAACCTTCATAGCAACTTTTGACGCAGTGGACATTTATGTCACATTTATTCCAAATTTTACGGCAACATTCAGCGTAATTTTGGCGGTTATTGCACTTGTGTTGTATATCATTCCACAAATCAGTTTCTTGAAAGCCAAAAGAAAATATCAAGAAGACAAGGACTACGAGGACTTTATGTCCGAGCAAGGCAATGTCCCAGTGGAGCAAGCGGCAGCACAAGACGGGCAGTATCCAGAGCAAAATTATCAATATGACGGGCAATATCAAAACCCTCAAAATTATGACAATGGCTATGCCAATCAAAATTATGTTGACCCAAATGCACAAGGACAATATGACGCAAACTACAATCAAAATGTAGATTACAACCAAAATCAACAATATAACTACGCCCCACAAGGTGTCAATGTTCAAACTCAATACGCTCAAAACACAGTCGAACCCCTAAACCCTCAATCCTTCACCCAAAACCCAAATAGGTCGGGCGTGAGCATTATCCCAGGGCAAAACGGCGTGCCATATAACATCACTCCAAAGGGAATTGAAGACTTGGCAAGGCTAGAGCGACTTCGTGCCAGCGGAGCCATTGACGAGCAAAACTATTTTGCAATGCGTAAAAAAGTTTGTCAAATAAATGTGTCATCAAACTAAATATTATAAAAAAAGAGATACAAATTTGTATCTCTTTTTAGTTGTCATAAATTCCAAAAATTGTGGCACTGTCCAAAACTTTGCCCTTCATCTCTTGTTCCAAAAGCTCCCTTGAAAAGTCACCACGAAGATTGAGGTCACTTTTTAGTGCATAAACAGTCAGCCTATATTTGTGAGGTCTATCTGGTGGGCAAGGTCCGCCATAACTATTGTCATGCCAACTGTTTTTGCCTTGAATGAAGTCAAAACAGGTTTCACTTGCATTTTCTGCAAGTGTTGTGCGATGCAAGTTGGCAACCAGCCAATGTATCCACACAAAGTTGCATACTGGCATGCTGTCTGGGTCGTCAAAGACAATTACAAAACTCTCCGTTCCCTTTGGAGCGTCTTCAATTTTAATAGGCAGCGACAATGTTGGCATACCAAAGCGTTTTTCACTTCCTCGCTTGCCATATTTGTCCAAAATTTTTCCGTTTACAATTCCGTTGCTAGATATTTTCATATTTTCACCAAAGATATTGTATCACAAAAAACAAAATTTGTTAACTGCTTCAAACTATTTTCTTTTTTTGCAAAAGTTATGTATAATATTTGTATGAATACTCATGTAATGTTTGACAAATTATCCACAAAAGATTTTTATATTGATGGCTTGAAGGTTGTTATTTTTGACTTTGACAACACTCTTTATGACAATATTGACTGGGGCAAGGAATGGGCAGAATTTGTGCTTGCAAAAATTGAAGGCTTGCTTTCCTTTTTGCCAAAGAACGAAGTTAAAAGACTTATGGAAAAATATAACTTGCACAGCACAAATGGGCGACTTTTTGAAAAAGCGTTCAATCTTTTTGCATCTGGCGACACGCCTTTTACAACAAAAGATTTTCGCAACTTGACGGCAACCTTTTTGTATGAACCAGATTGGACTGGGGCAAAAACTATTCCGAACGAACTCTTAAGGGAACTCGCAAAAAAATACAAATTGTATATAGTGTCCAACTCAAGTGAAAGCGTAATTCGCTTTGACTGTGAAAAACTGGGCATAGACACCACAGTCTTTACAGAAATTGTCCAAAACCGCTTTGACCCAAAAGACCTTTCCAAAAAAGCAGACTATCTTGCCGTTATGCAAAAAGAAAATGCAACAGCAAAGGAAACTTTGGTTGTGGGCGACAGCAATTTTTATGACATAGACCCAGCAAAAGAAGTTGGCACGCACACAATTTTGCTATGCGGAACATATAACAAATGTCCCAATATGCAAAGGGCGGAAAATATGCAAAATCAAAAGATAAAAAGCACAGAACAAGGGAAGACAACGAATATAAAATGTGAAAGGAATGATGGTGAAAGCGAACAAATCTCTCAAAATTTGACAAAAAATGAACCATTAACTCAAGTTAATGACTTCAATCAAACGGAAGAAGTTTTGAGAGAACTTGAAAACAAAAACAAGCGAATGATTGTTGCCTTTGCGCCAAGCGTTCGTGTGTCACTTGGAGAAATGTTTGGGGCAAAAGTTGGGCAGAATTTGGAAAAGAAAATTGTCACCTCTCTAAAACTTCTGGGCTTTGATGATGTGTTTGACATAGATTACGGAGCAGACATAACCATTGTTGAAGAAGCGGAAGAATTTGCACAATTTATGCAAAAAAAGTGGACAACTGATGATAAAAAAGTGAAAAATAGCACATTTTTTACTTCTTGTTGTCCAGCATGGGTGAAGTTTGTTCAAAAGGCTTTTCCACAATTTAAGGATAACATTTCAACTTGCAAATCGCCACAAGAGATAACTTCCACCGTTGTAAAAACCTATTATGCAAAAAAACTTAACCTAAAAGCAGACGACATATATTTTGTTGCCATTATGCCATGTGTTGCAAAAAAGTTTGAAAGATTTACAAACAAATATATAACAAAAACTGGCGAACAAAAATGCTACACAGATGCAGTGCTTACTGTTCGTGAATTTGGCGAAATATTGAAAAGTAAAAACATAAACTTGCTAACACTTGAAGACGGAAAGTTTGATCTCCCAATGGGTGTATCCAGCGGTGCGGGAGTAATTTTTGGCACTGCAGGTGGAGTTATGGAATCGGCACTTAGAACATTGGAAGCAAAATTTTCAAAAGGTGAAAAAGCAAATACAAATATCCCTGGTCTTGATTTTTTGCTTGAAAAAGGGAAGAATGGAATTAAGGAAGGCTCTGTTCGGATTGCAGGGAAAAATATAAACATTGCCATTGCAAGCGGGCTTGCCCCAGCAGGTGAACTTTTGCGAGCGATTGCCAGCGGACAAAAACAATATGACTTTGTGGAAGTCATGGCTTGCTCGGGTGGGTGCGTAAACGGAAGTGGAATGCCACTTTGCACTCTTTCTCAACAAGAAAAAGAAGAACTTGTTGCAAAAAGAGCCATGGGACTTAGAACAAGCGACAAGAAAAACAAGTTGCGAAAATCTATCGACAACCCAGAGGTCACCCAACTATATAAAAATTATCTTGGAAAAGTTGGTGGCGAGTCAGCACACAAACTTCTTCACACAAGTCATGAAAGAGAATAAAAAAGGTGTTGCAAAAGCAACACTCTTTTTCCTAACTAGTTATCTTGTTCTTTGTCACAAAGCAGAAGAATACCCGCAACTGTGTTGACAAAGAGAAGTGTGCAAATTTTAAACCCGGTTGAAATAGGTTTTTCGTTTTTAATTTTGTCAGATAAAACAATAACCATAGGAATTCCCCATGCAAGTGGAATTAAGCAACTGAAGAAATATGGAATATAATATGGAAGCATTATTTGAAAAAGAGCAGGAGTAACCGAAGCATACAAGTCAATAAGATAGATTAGAATTATAATACTGCCAAGTGCAAGTGTCGCGATTGATATGTAACTCAAGACAAGAGCAGCTGTTTTAAGCCCACTTACATTGCTGGTTGAAGTTGTTGCTGGCAATATATTTTTGATTTTAGATTTCTTCTGTTTATAATTTGGGACGGCACATCCGCAGCCAATACAAATAACTGCATTGTTATCAATTTCTTTTCCACAATGGGAGCAAAATTTTGTTTTCTTTTCGCCAGTATCTGTTGCTGAAGAAGTTGTATTTATCTGTGTATTTGGAACAGCACAACCACATCCAATACAGACCACTGCCTCGTCTGCTATTTCTTTTCCACAATGAGAACAGTATTTCATAATCTTTCTCCTTTAGTAAGTTAGTTTATTATATATCTTACAGTTGTAAGAAGTCAAGTATTTTTCTTACAAAAGTGAGAATATATAATATATGGAATATAAAAATAAGTTTAAAGACAATTTGAAAGAATTGCGGTTAGAAAAAGGTCTGGGGCAAGTTGAACTGGCAAAAGCCATTGGTGTGAGCAAAGGGGTAATCAGTTTGTGGGAAAACGGACTAAGAGAGCCAAATATGTATTCACTCATAATTTTAGCAAAGTTTTTTGAAACAAGTATTGATGAACTTGTAGGATTGTAAAAAAAATGACCCGTTTTGGGCCATTTTTCCTGTGTTTTTTATATAAAATAATTAAAAATTCGTTATATACAATCAATATATGAGTATATGAAACAATATATATTTCTATAAGTGTTTTACTTTTTAAAGAATTCCTTAATATCAAATGGGGTGGACATAAAGTCACGGAGTTCTTTAAGTTTGATGTCGTCAAAGCGTTCAAAGATTGGTTGAGGGGTGCCGATTGTGTGTGGCGTTGGGATATTAAGTTTGCTTGCGTTTTCCCAAAAGTTATTTGATGTTGGGTCGCCAGATAGTGCAAGTTGGTCTTGCCAAAGAGTTTTTGTTTTTTGTGGAATAAATGGCGAAGCTACAACACAAAGGCTTGCACAAAGGTTAAGGGCAAGTCGCAAAACTTTTTGTGCTTCAGCTGGTTTTTCTTGTTTCATAAGCGCCCATGGAGCAGATTTTTCCACATAGCCGTTGCCAACAGTTGCATAACTCATAACAAGCTTGTATGCTTCACGCAGTTCTGCACGCTCAAAAGCGTCAGAAATTTTTTGTGGATATTCTTTTATCGCTTGCAAAACTTCCTTGTCCAAATCGTTAAGTTCGTTTTCGTCTGGAAGTGGCAAGTCAAGAGTTCCGCCAAAATAACTTTTGACCATATTAAGACTTCTGTTAAACAAGTTGCCAAATTTCCCGACAAGTTCGGAGTTGCAGTTGTTTTTAAAATCTTCCCACTTAAAATCTGTATCTCTGTTTTCTGGAATGATTGTCGCTAGATATGCCCTTAATGTGTCAATGTCAATTTGTTTTGAGTTGTCAATAAGTGAATTGCAAAACACACCAATTTTTTTGCTTTTGCTAAATTTTTGTCCCTCAAAATTTAGGAAATTTAGCCCCACAACATTGTGTGCAAGGTTATATTCGCCATTTTCAAGGAGCATAGTTGGGAAGAACACCGTGTGGAATTGAATGTTATCTTTGCCCACAAAATTGTATATTTTTGCGTCTTTTTTGCACCACAAATCTATATATTTTTGCTCGTCAAGTTCTTTTGTTATGGAAATGTAGCCTATTGGGGCGTCAAACCAAACATAGAAAACTTTGTTTTCAAACCCGTCAAGTGGAATAGGGAAACCCCACTTGTTGTCACGAGAAATACACCTTTCCTTAAGCCCTTCTTGCACCCATTTTTTTGCTTCTGCATAAACATGTGGACGCCAAACATCTTTTTTGCTTTCAATGTATTTGTCAAGCATTTCTGTGCCTTTGTCAAGGCGAAGGAAAATGTGTTTTGTTCTCTTTAGTGTTGCTGGTCTGCCGCAAGTTTTGCATTTTGCGTTTATAAGTTCGCCAGAGGACAAAAGGCTGTCGCATTTTTCACATTGGTCGCCATTTGCTCCTTCATAGCCACATTTTGGGCAAGTGCCAACAACATATCTGTCTGGCAAAAACATATTGCAGTGGTCGCAATAATACACATCAGTTTCACCTTGTGAAATGTAGCCTTTTTTGTTAAGTGTCAAAAAGAAATCTGTTGTGACTTCTTTGTGAATATCTGTGTGAGTGTTGGAATATATGTCATAACTAATTTCCAACTTTTCATAAATTTGTTTGTGAATTTGATGCAATTTTTCTGTAAGTTCTTCAACTGGAAGTCCTACTTCCTGTGCAGTGACAAGGCTTGGTGTGCCGTGCATATCCGAGCCACCAACAAATGTTGTGTCATAGCCAAAACTTCTGCAGTATCTTGCAAAAATATCTGCTGGCAAGTGACAACCAACAATGTGCCCTACATGTGGAATGTTGTTTACATATGTAAGTGCTGATGTAATAAGTCGTTTTTCTTTCATTTTTTCTCCTATTTTTCTTTTCAAGTTATCCACATTTTTCTACAAATTGTGGATAACTCCTATTTTATACTTTTAAATCATAAGGGGTCCCCGAAAGTAGCAGTGAAACGAAACTTTTGGGGAAAGAGGAAAGCATGTTCATAATTTGAGCGGTTGCGAGTAGCAACCCGAATAGAGAACAATGCTTGACGAGTGGATTATAGCAATTATCTTTTGCAGTCAGATGAGTCAATAATTATTGTTATTGGTCCGTTATTTTTGACATCAACATGCATCTCTGCTCCAAATATTCCAGTGTTAATTTTCTTAAAAACTTTTTGTTCAGAGCATTGGGAAATAAATTTTTCAATCATAATTTTCGCCTCTTGCGGAGGCATACTTTCAAAAAAGTCTGGGCGGAAACCATGAGTAGTGTTGGCGTACAGTGTAAAGTTGCTAATGACCAAAAGTTCTGCACCCACATCTTTTGGAGCAAGGTTCATTTTGTCATTTTCGTCACAGAATATTCTCAGTCCGCAAATTTTTCTAACAAGATAGTCAAGGTCTTTGTCAGTGTCGCCTTTCTTGACGCCAACAAAGCACACAAAGCCGTTTCCAATTTTTCCAACAACATTTCCGCCAACCACAACTTGCGCCTCGTGACATCTTTGAACAACTGCTCTCATAATTCCTCCATTATACGGCTATTATACACCGAGATTAAAATTTTTCAAACACTTTTTTGCCCTTACGCCATGTTTAATTTGTTTTCTGGGAAAAAGTGCATAAAAATGCGAAAATGTGCGTAAAATTGAATTTTTTGTTTTGAAAGAAAGACAATATATTATATAATAATTTGAATTATGTGGCTTGGTTTTGTAGCAAAAATTATATGGTGGGAAAAATGAAAAAGAAACTTCTATGTCTTTTATTTGTGCTGCCGCTTGTGTTTTCGTCAATATTTATGCTTTCTTCTTGCTCTTGCAACGAGGAGAGGCTAAGTTCTATCACGCTTTCTTTGTCGGGGCAAGATGTCACGCCAACGGGCAAAAACACTTGGACTGTGCTCAAGCGAAACAAGCCTTATCAAGTGGAAGTGAAAATTGAGCCTAATAGTTATTCGGCAGAAGATTTAACTTGGAAATGCACGCCTAGCAATGTCGCCACAATAACTTCTCGTGGGGCATTGTCCGCCAAAAGCGAGGGCTGGGCAGATGTTTCCGCACAATATAAAAACACAAATGGTGAACTTGTATATTTCGCAATAAAAGTTTATGTTTCAGAAACAAAGTTGCCAAGTTTTTCTTCAAGTGATGTAAATTTGACCTATGAAGGGGCAAACCTTTTGGAAAGTGAAAGTGTCACTTCACTTGTGCCAAACAACATGAGTGACAATTATGAGTGCAAATATTATGAAATTACAACAATAAATGGCAAGAAAACTGTTGTTGAAACAAGCGAAATTGTAAATGCTGGGGAATATGTTGTTGAATGTATAAGAAGAACAACTCAAACTATAATTTGCAGTTTAAATGTACATGTTTTGCCTGCCGCTATTCCAACTTTGATAGATGTGCCAAATGTGACAAGTGTTTATGGCGATGAAAGTTTTGACAAAGTTTTTGCAAGCGGTGACGATGTTGACTTTGAGAATGGAACTTCGCTTTTTGGCGTTGGGGTGGATAGTGAAAGAGAAGTTGGTAAATGCGTTTTCGTTTCAAAAGCGGACTTGACAAGCGGCGTTGGAAGTTATGCCGTTGAGGCACAAGTCAAATTTTCAAGCGAGCAAGACGAAAAGAACTACAAGTTTGTTTACACAAAAGGCACACACACAATATCCCCAAGAAAACTTGCTGTAAAGGTGCTTAACAAAACCATATCATATGGCGAGCAGATTGATAGAATTGAATATGAACTTTATGACAACAAAGAATATATAGAAAATGGGAACTCTTTTGACGGGTTGAACAAAATTTCAAGCAGCGTTGTGTCATATGTGCAAAACATTTCTTCTTCAAGTTATGTCCTTAAAATTGAAAACAAAACAGTCCAGAAAAATGGATATAATCAATATGATGTCTTGTGGAATGAAGATGTGGTGGCGGAATATGACCTTGTTGCAAACTTTGTGTGCAGCGGCAATGTGCAAGTGGAAAATTCTTCTATGGGCAAACTCAAAATTAACCCAAAAGACATAACAGTCACTCCAACTTCAAAAAGCAAAATTTATGGCGAAAAAGATAATGCGGAATATTATCTTGGAAGTTACTCAAGCGGCGTTGTTGACGAAAGGGAAATTGTTCCATTTATCTTTGTAAGTTTCAACACAACGCTTGACCTTGGCGAAGGGAATATGTTCGCTCCAGTTGGAACATATTATTATTCCGTTGACAACACAAAAAACAAAAACTATAACTTCACCCTCTGCTCTGACGCAAAGCCAACTGCAATGGGAGCAAGAATTGTTTATGAAGTGACACCAGTTGAAGTTGTTTTGCAATTTAAAGACATTTCAGATGTGTATTATAAAGCAACGGAAACTGTTGGGCTTGATGGTGACGGATATATTCTTGAAAAGGTGGAAAGCCTTGTTGTATCCGGTCAAATAGTGGCAAGTGACAAAGACTGCTCGCAAGTGTTCTCGGACGGCAAATTGCAACTTGTTGGCAGTGACCAAATGGAATTTAGATTTAGACTTGACGAAGTGGCAAACAGCGATAAGAATAGTTATAAAAAATTTAAACTCGCCATGAGGGAATACACCTTTGCAGACGCCAACTCCAAAAAAGAGAACTATAGAGTGACACTTAAAGATTCTTATGTTACAACAAAGCGTGAAAAATTGACCGTCACCCCATACATAAAGCCATTTTTTGAAGCGGGATACGCTGCAACAAGAACTTATGACGGCACAAATGTAGTTTTGGACGACCAATTTTACAAATCTTTCAACTTGACCGGCAACTTCATAAATGGTGAAACAGCAACAGATGTTTTGCCACAAGACGCAAAACTTCTTACATTGCAAAGTGACGGACAATATGTAAAAGTGCTGTCGTCTGGTGAAATTTTGGTCGGCGAAATGAAAGATTGCGGCAGATACAAAATTATGCTTGACGGCACTGTTACAGTTAATGCGGGAATGGAACATTATGAACTTGTCCTTGACACTTCAAGAATATACTTCTTTGAAATCACTCAAAAACAAGTGCATATAACACTAAACTCCACCTCTACAATTACAATAGACAATGTCCAATATCCTTCCATTTCAAAAATTTATGGGCAAGACGACCCAGTCTTTGATTTCAAAGTTTTGGAAGAAATAACGGGGAGTGGCTCGGGCGCTTTAAGCAGAACAAGAACGGGCAAGAGTGACGAAGTTGTAGGGAACTATCTTTTGTCCTCGGGTGATGTAAATTTGGGCGACAACTATTCCATTGTGCTTGACCCTTGCTATCTTGTAATTTTGCCAAGGGAAGTTTTAGTTACGCCAACAAGCCCAGTTGTAACTTATGGCTCGGACATCGAACTCAATCAGTATTCCTATGAAATATCTCGCTCCGTTCCTTTTGACGAAAACTTGACAACTGTCCCAACTTTTGCGGGAATGTTTAGTCTGCAAAAAGAGGGAGAAAATGTTGTAAGAAAAACTTGCTACAAAGTTGGTACTTATGACATCATGCAAGGGACTTTTGATTGCACTTCAAACAACTACACTATGACCTTTGTTTCTGGCTCAACTTATTTGGTCAATGCCAAAAAGGCAGTGCTAGACATTTTGCCAGTTTCCAATGCGGACAAAAATTCCACCCCAATTCAGAATGCAACACTTGCTGACAGCCAACTTAAACTTAAACAAGCCGTGGGCAGCGTAACACTTGTGGCAACTGTCGCAAACTTCAAGGACGGCGTGGACAACTATTATGTTGAAAGCAAAGACGAAATAACTCTCCTTATCACCCTTGACGGGGAAGATGTGACAGACTGCTACGAATGGACTTTGGGACGAAATGTTGCATATTATTTTGGCAAGAGTGTTATTGAAGTTAAAGTTGTGAAAAAGGGTGAAGATGTAACAACCGCCACAACAACTTACACTGGCGAGCAGACGGCAGATTTGTTTGAACTTGTTTGCATAAACGACAATTATTCAATAAGCAGCAAGAGCAATATTTCTTTCTATTATATTGACGAACGAGGACAGGTTTTGACTTCTGCCCCTATTGATGCGGGCAGTTACAGCGTTTTGCCAAAGATAGACAACGACCACAAACTCGTCATTGAATACACTCTTGAAGGCGAAACGAAAACTGTCGAATTTTCTGAACTTCCACAAACATCAAACTTGTTTGTTGCAAGACTTCAAGAAGAAGGCTATTTGACAATTAGAAAAGCAGAAATAACAGTCGCCACAGACAAAGTGAAATTTGAAAATACATTGACTTATGGAGCAACTTCACTTCCAGACATCACCCTTGAATATCTTGACGGCGTTATAACAAAATATGTTTTCTCCGTCACAGAGGGTGGAGAAACAAAAGAAGCAGTGCTTAAAGAATTTGACGGCAAACACTTCAAAGTGGTGGAAGGTGTGGAAGAAATTGCAACTTTGAATGTTGGAACATATACCTACACGCTTATCGTGCAACCAGAAAGTGCAAACTACAACCCAGCAACAATTTATGCAACACTTTCTATCGTGGCAAAAGAAGTCAAACTTACTGGCGGCTCGGCAGAAATTCCAGAAGACTTGATTTATGACGGAACAACAAAAAATTGTGTCATAACTCCAACTTTTGACCTAGAAAATGTGCCTTACAGAATGTCTTATAGATATTTAAAACTTAAGGCAGAAGATTTTGACGGCGTTGACATAAAACTTAAAGTCTATGACTATGCAAATGGAAGCGTAAACCTTGAAAACTCCTCGCTTCTTGACGCTTCGGCAATTTCCAGTGCGGCAAATGAAGTGTCTTATGTGGCAGTGGTTATTGACGGCACAACATACATCGTTCTAAACGGCACAAAGGCAGTTGAACTTGCTTCAAGCGGTGCTTCGCCACAAGGTGCGGGCGTATATCTTTGTGTGGCGACAATAAGCGCAGACGGGAATAACTATTCTATCACAAGGAATGGCGGAAGTTGTGAAATCGCTTTCTTGTATGAAATTAAGAAGAATGGTAACTTAACATTTGCATTTGGAAATTCGGAATTCTACTATGGAACAAACTTCAATTTGATAGACCAAACCCGTGACGACTTTCCATTTGAATGTGCTGTTTCTCCAAACATTGGAAATGCAATTTTGTTTGTTGCAACAGACGGCTGGGGAGATAATGACATATTAAGCGTTGGCACTTATCAGGTGAAAGTTAAGGCAGTTACGCCAAACTTCTATAAAGACGAAACATTTGAGTTTAAAGTTAAACCTTGCGTTGCGGAAATTGAATTCCCACAAATAAATTCTTACGCCTACACAGGATACAAAATTGACTCGTTCTTCTCAAATATCAAAATTAAATTGTATAACCACCGTGGCGAACTTGACTCAACAACCACCCTCGATGTGGCACTTGAAGACAGTTCCCTCCCAATCTCAACTGAATTCTTTATGTATGACAAAGCCTTGGGCGAATATAACATAAGCCTTTCAGAAAACAAGCAAACAGACCTTGCGGGGAATGAAAGTTACATTCCACTGAAAGTAGGGAACTATCTTTTGACCCTTACAGTTGGCGGCGAAAGTGCAAATTATTATGGCATAGGGAATTATGAATATTCTATTTCAAAGCCAGCATACACGGGAGAAATGAATGTTGTTACAAAGGAAGTGACCTACGACCCAAATATTTCTCCACTTGGGCTATACAACATCATAAGATATGGTGACGAGTCCAAACTTTCCACCAAAAACGGAATGTTCCGAATTGACCTTACAGAGTCGCAATACACACTTAATATTTATGTTAATGTGAACGGCGTGGACATTGAACTTGACCCAAATGCAACTGACGAAGATAGTTGGGTTAAATATGTTATGACTTGCCAAAACGGCGGAGTTGACTTAAGATTTGTGGTTACTTTTGACCCAGACCTCAACTTTGCTCCAGCGGAAGTGACAAGAAAATTGGCCGTTGCAAAAAGAACAATAACCAAAAGCAACTTCTCCGAGCCAACTGGAGTTACAGGATATTATTACAACGGCCATGAAGTTTATCACGCTCTAAAATATAAGGGCTTTGCCTCACTTGATAAAGTGGCGGAAGGGCAAGACCCTCGTGAGTTTGTAAACGGCAGCGAAAGAGTTTATGTAAGTTATTATGACCACAACCGCACAAAAACAGATTATGATTATGCCCTAGAGATAACCGACAAACTTGGCAATTTGATTGGACTTGTTGGCTTTGTGTATTATGACGGCAGCACTGAAATTAAAAAGTGCCCAATCACTCCAAGCGAAGACTACAAAGTCAGATATTATATTTCTATAAACGGCGACAACTACACAAGCACAGACGACATAAACCCAGAACTCGCCGAACCATGGATAAGTTTATTTAGGATAAATAAAATTAGTTTAAGCATACAGATTGAACGAAAAACAATGGAATATTCCGACACTTCTTTCTCCATTGGGAACTTTGCATTGGAAGACAAAGACCTTGACGCAAGCAAAATTAAAATTACTGTTTCAAGCAAAGATGTTTCAGACTTGAAAGTTACACTGTTGCCTTGTGGCGAAGGATATGCTTCAAGTGCTGGGGCAACAAGCAACATCGTCATTCTTGTGCGACTTCTGCTTGGCTCGGAGGCTATATCCATTGAAAGTAGTTCATCAAGAATTCTAACCAAAGGCGACTACACCGTTCAAGTGTCACTGCTCAACAGCTCAAGCTACGACATAACAAAATTCTTTAGCACAGTGACCCTTTTTGAAAACGGCGCCTCAACCGAATACGCCGCTCAAGATATTGTAAATGGCGGTGGCGACAAAGACGGAATGTTCAACTTGTGTGCTTCGCAACTTTTGACAATATCCCCAGTGAAATTCCAATATGAAACATTGGAAGATATGGTGAAAGCAAACAAAATTAGTGCGGCAGGCAATGAAAAAGAGCCAGTTGCTTACATTTTGCAAAATGGGAAAAAATATTTCTACTCTGACAATGATAAAGCCTTCAAACTTCAAGGCGATAATGAAGGTGAATATATTGCAGTTAATAACTTTGTAACGGATAACATTGTCAACCTCGACAAAAATGCAACGATTAAACTTTCTGAGGCTTACACAGACATCTATGAAATAAAATTCTATGAAGCAAGCGACACATGGGAAATTCAGAACGAAAACATTTCTTATGAGTCAATTCAAGCCCTTACAAAAGCCCTTGTAGGCAACCCAGACCAAGGTGTTTCAAAGGCAAAATACATTGTTAAATTTGTGGCGAAAAATGGGAACTATAATGAAAGTAACGACCTCAAATTTTCCCGCAATGTGCTTTGCCCATGGGATTTAAATGATATCAGCACATCTCAAGAGTTTGAGTTGAAAGACGAATTTACTACTGGCATAGGCAAAGCCATTTGGGACGCAAGCCTAGAAACTGGTGACCCAATAAATGGTGACGCAGCAAACATTGCAGATGAAAATGGAACAACATCAAGCTATATCGTCAAACGAGTGAAATTCTACGACAGATCGGGCTATAGACGCTTCAAATCAAATTTCTATAGAAAAAACAGAAACGATAGCACAGACATACAACTAGTTGACGCTTTCATGTTGCTATTTGCATGCAGAACAGATACTAGTTATGACGACACGGGTGTGATTCATAAAATTCGCATGATTAAATACACTACCTATGCCGATGACGAAAATAATAATGACGAAACTGTAGCAGAAGGGCAGTTTAACAAAGATATCAGTGTTTCTGGTGGCGCTGATGGTCCAGTTGAATACTTTGTTGTTATTGGGACAAATGCTATTGACAGCAACTATGACTACTTCTACAATCTCTCTATCACCAATCTAAAGATTTACACTTAAAACACAAAAACTCACCTTGCTTATGGGGTGAGTTTTTTGCATTTACAATCTTATAATATTTTTAAAATAGCCTTATAATAACAACCGACACCATAGGCACGGTGAAATAGGAGTTTGAAACCGTTTGAGTTACATCAGCACCGTTTATATAAATGCTTCGCTTTTGAGTGTTTACAAGTTCATAAAGACTTGTTGTGTCATTCACCACCAGCAACCCTTGGCCAGAAATGTTGTGCGCCACTTCCTCGTTGCTCCATGTGTTTGCCGAAGCGATAATTCGGTCTGAGCCGTTCTCCCTAAAAGATACCGCCACAAAATCTACTTGTGGGTTGAAATCTGCGTCTGCTTTTTTGATGTAAGCGTTTGTCACAAAAGACACATAATAAAGCCCCGTCTGCTTAAATTGAATGGTGTTTTGGTCACTGTCCAAAGTTATAATGTCGTCATGATGTGCTTCCATTCTGTTAAGTGGAAGTCGTGTGTTGCTTGCAATTTCCATGCCCGCAACGGGGAAGGTGTTTGGGTCATCGTTGTAGGATAGAACAAACGCACAAGGAATGGACAATGGGCCCGCTGGACCTTGTTCCCCTCTGTCGCCCTTTAGCCCTTGAGGACCAATGTCACCCGTGTCCCCTTTGTCGCCACGCTCGCCGGGGAAGCCTTGTGGACCACGCTCACCCGTGTCACCCTTATCCCCGGGAAAGCCTCGTGGAATTTTAAAGTCAAATATAAGAGTGTCGTCAATCGTTCTGCTAGTCACCTCTGCTGCATTTTCTGGGTTGAGTGTTGTCACATCTCCTGCTTGAATTTTTTGAGAATTACCAGTTTCGCCTTTTGGAATAAAGAAATCTAAAAATATTCTGTTGCCCTCTTTTGAAGAAACAACTTTTGCCTCCTCCTCTGGGCCCATTGTCACTGTTGACCGAACTTCCACTTCGCTTGCGTCTGCTCCGCTAGGACCAGTGGGGCCAGTTGGACCTGTAGGACCCGTTGCCCCAGTAAGACCCATTGCACCTTGCGCTCCACGCTCGCCTGGCACACCCATAGCCCCTTGAGGGCCAATAGGACCGGTTGGACCCGTTGGGCCACGCATACCCATAGGTCCCATTGGACCCGTAGCGCCCACGCCGCCTTGTTCAGCCCCCGGGCAAATGCTCCCACTTGTTGTGGACAGTTCGCAACATTCTTTATACAAATCAGCCATAGCAATCTCCTAAACTTTCTATGGCATTATATTTCAGCCCCTCGCTTTTTGTGAATTTCACAAAGAACCAATATTTATAAGCAAATGTTACTTCCTCAAAATTCACATTTCCGCCCCGCAAAATCTATTATAATGTAAAGGAGATATTATGGCAAAGATAGAAAACCAGTCCAAAGTGACATCAAAATATCAACTTCCAGATATGACGGAAAAAGAATCGGAAACAATCAGCAATGTGTCCACCACCGAAAACATGACAACATCATTTTTAAAGACTCGTCTTTCGGCAAAAGAAGTTGTTGAGCCAAATGGGGAAGTGCAACAAACAATCACCCTCACAAACAATTCAGAGTTCCAAATTTTTGATATAAAAGTGATGGAAACAATAAACGACCCATTGGGCAAATTGCAAAAGGAAGGCAGTCTTATGGTCGATGGTGTCGCAAAACCGAGCGAGAACATTTTTGACGGCATAACACTTGAGCCGATTGAAAAAAATACATCAAGAACAATAACATATACACTTGCCATTGCAGAGCAACCCGCCAACGATATGTTAAAACTCAAAACAGAAATAACCTACTCCGTAAATGAAGTTACAAATCTGAAAGAGTTCACAAACGAAAGTGACATTGCGGTTGTCGAGGCAGCAATAACAATTAACAAAACAAGCGATGTAACAGCAGTTATCGAGGGCGGAAATATCACCTTCATGCACGAGATTAAAAACGAGGGCAACACCAAACACACCAACCTTTTCTTCACCGACCAGTTGCCACAAGGCGTGACATTTGTGCCAGGAAGTGTTACTATTGACGATGTTAAAAAGGAGGACTTTGACCCAGTGGCAGGCTTCAACTTAGGTGAACTTGATGTGTTCAAAACAATCGTTGTAAAGTTCAATGTCACAGTCAACAAGTCGCAAGTGTGATATGGAAAATCAATTCAGAATTCTCACTTTCCAATCGAAAATCTCTGCCAAGCGTAACGGAATTCCCGTCAGGTATTTTTCTAATATTGTAGAGATAAAATGCTTTGACATAACACGAACCTCATCAGATTTTGAAATAAAAAAACAGCCCGTCTGCAGCAGCTATCCGCCATACCCTTGCCGCAAAAAGAAATCGCCTTGCAGTTTTACGCCAAAACGCAAACCATGCGACCAATCGGGCAGGCGTCATAAATGTTGCCCAGCAAAAAGACCTCACAACTTAGTTTCTTATCCACAAGAGGAAGAATACATATCTCGCTCACCCAACATCACACAAAAACCCAATTCGTGTAAAAAATAATATACTACTGGTCATTTTCGACCACGCAGTCGGTGCTAAATGTTGCCACAAATAGCAATATGTTTGAAAGACAAAATATATATAATTCACACCTAGACCAGCCGTTCGGGATATAGAAAATTTTATTTTTTTTAAGATTTTGACGATACATATGCGAAAATTGCTTATAGTTACATAATTACGAACAGTCGGACTGCAACCCGAATATCAAGTCGAAGTTAAAACAAAAAACAAGCCAAAATCTGACTTGTTTTATATTCTTTCAAACCAATCTTCCGCTTGCGGACTTTATCATTCTATTGAATAGTGCGTCTTGCATATCGCCTTTTGCAATAAATTCTGCCAGGATTATGTCATAATCATTTTCCACATTGCGAAGTGTCTTGAATATATTTTTGCATGCGTCCTCAGAGGTCTTTCCAAGGATAACTTTTTGTTTTCCTTCAAGATGTTTTGCCGTGTCTTTTGAGCAAAGTATAATCGGCTTTTTGCCTTGAGATAGAAAGTTGTCATATAGTGTATTTATATTTTTCACCACATCATTTTTAATCAAAATCATTTCGCACTTTGGGCAATAGTGAGTATATTTTGTCCCAGGGCTTTCCGCAACTTTTGCCTCCGCAGTGTTCAGTTTGTCAACAACTGGAACTTTCAAAATTTTGGTCAATGCCCGTGCAGAAAATTTCCCGGGGCGGAGAATATACACCATGTTATTTTCCACCTTACACACTGTGCTTTCAACACCAATCTTGCAACTGCCGCCGTCAATAATTGCAGGAATTTTCCCATTCATATCGGCAAGAACATCTTTGGCTCTTGTAGGGCTTGGACGCTTTGAAGTGTTTGCACTTGGGGCACAAATTGGAAGTTTTGTTGCTCGAATAAATTTTCTTGCAGTCTTGTTTATCGGAATTCTAATCGCCACCGTGGACAAGCCGCAAGTTACAACATCGCTTATATTTTCCCGCTTGTGAAGTATCAAACTTATAGGCCCCGGCATACACTTTTTGATAATCAATCTTTCAATGTCATTTGACACCACAGCATAATTTTCAATCTGTTTTCTATCTGCCAAATGCACAATAAGTGGATTGTCTTGTGGACGACCTTTCACCTCAAAAATCTTCTTCACTGCCGCCGCATTTGTCGCATCAGCCCCCAACCCATAAACCGTTTCAGTGGGGAACGACACCAGCCCGCCGTTTCTCACAATCTCCACACATTCGCCACAAAATTTCCTCGTCAATCTCTCAACTTTCGTTTCCATTTTTATCTCCTATGTTTTTAACCCTTTTTCACTTCATCAAATGTATAATCTATCCCGCCGTCACGGAGGCTCATCTCAAGGTCACGATAGGCGGCTTCAATTTCACTTGGCCC
>CAKVNA010000001.1 GCA_934776915.1 uncultured Clostridia bacterium | reverse complement strand
GTTTTCTGCTTGGTCATAATAATCTTGATTAACTTTAAGCATTCCGTCTTCAAGATAGGTGTAATTTATTGTTTCTGTTGCGTTGTCGCCAACAAAGCCAACAAACCAATTTGCAACAATGGCTTGAGTTCTGGTGATTGCCCAATCCAAAGTTGTGTTTGCACAAACATAGTTGCCACGGCTTATGCTGCCGTTTTCTTCTGCATAATCGTTGACCATGCTGACAACTGTTCTAAGAGTGCCTTCGCTGCTGAATTGTCCAATTTCTGCTGGGCTTGAGGAGAAGTCGTCAATGTCCCCAAGCACCATAACTGTGTCGCCAACATTAAAGCCAGTTTGTGGATAAACAACAATAATTTCTTTTGTTTCTGTTGCGCCAGAGGCAGAAGTGAAGGTTGTTTGAAGTTTAAATCGGATATAATCATTTGCTGTGTTTTTGAAAACTGGCAAAACAATAAATGAGTATCCGCTTAAGTTTTGAATTGAGTTTGTATAATCGCCAACAATTTTAAAACTTTCTACGCCAGTTTGTTGTGCATAGACCCATTTTTCAACTTCAACTTGAAGTGGAGTTATGCTCCAATTTTTATTTGTGTTTTCTATAAGGATATAGTCCAGATTGCCAAAATAGTCATAACGATCACCATCACTATCTTTGACGCTACCACTTGCTGCAAGTTGAGAATTTATGTCAAGGATATACTTGCCCGTTTGAATTGCACTTGTTATAGGTTGTTTTTCGCCGTTTGCCATAACAAACATTGAGCCAACAAGTTGTAAACTTGAAAGGTTTTCGCTATATGGAAGTGCAAGTGGCTCTCCGTCATTTGAAGCGGTTTTGCCATTTAGTTTGCTGATTGACAAGTTGTAGTTTTCGTCTTTTGCTTCTGCCACATATTGTCCGTTTTTGTAAAGTGGGTTTCTTTCGTTGTGGTTATAGACAAATTCGTTTTTCACAAGTGAAAGTCCGAGTTGTGCTGGGGTTATTCTGATGTTGTTGCAACTTATATATGTTCTTTGTGTGGTGGTTGTTTCGTCATTTGCCCCCTTGCCGGTGACTACAACTCCAACAATTATTTGTGCGGAGAAAACATGCTTTAAGATAAGACTATCCGACATTGCTCCGACATCGCCCGATTGCTTAAATGGAACTTGAGCATTGCCGTTTAGCCACACCCATTCGTATGAATATTGATAGTCGGCTTTGTTTTCAACTTCAATAGAGAGTTTAATTCTCTCGCCATAGTTTACAGAAACTTCGTCAGTTGCTGCGTTGTATGAATTCCCGACAACTTCGTCATTTTCGTCAAGAATTTGTGCATTGACGGTGAACACTGGGTTTGCAAGTGTCCATTCTGCACACATATTTTGTCCAAAACGGACTTGAGTGTTAAGTGACCATGAGTCGCTTGACGCCATGTAGACATATCCTTTTATGGCTTGTCCGCTTTGCTTAAATCTCTCTGCCGCTTCGCCACTTTGAGAAAGTTTGATAATTCTTTGGTCAGAGGAGTCTATATATTTTGCATATTCATCGCCATATTTGGCTGTAACTTTGACCCATCTGTTTTCCTCTACACTTTCTGCATTGTCTTGGTCTTTTGAAGGGTCGCTAATTTCTGTTTCAGTGCTCGATTTGAAAAGATAGAAACTGAACTCGCCGCCCACTTCAACAAGAGAGGCTTCTTTGTTGCCGAACTCCCCTGCCACTTCTGGGTGAGTTGTTATAACGGCAATTTCTGTGTTGATAGAACTGCTTGATTTATAGACATCTGTGTTTGCATTTCGTTCCACAACAGCAAGCACCCTGCCGATGTCGTTTATCATAACATCAGAGTTGTTTTCGCCCTCTTTCATGGAATAGACATACATTGTTCCCTCAACATTGCAGAGTTGTCTGATGTATGGATATGTTCCGAGTGCGTCAGAGTTTGATTTGTCATAAAGAACTATTTGCCCATTGATTTTGATTGCTGGTGTTGAAGGAGTTGGGTTGTTTGGAGCCGACCCGTCATAGAGCCTCATCATTTCCCCTTGACCTCTGAGGAAAATTGAACTATTTTTGCCAGAAGTTGTTTGATTGTTTTCCACAATCAAAGATTTGACAAAAAGTTGTGAGCATGAATAAATTGCTGCACCCGCACGAGAGTAGTTGTTTGAAATTGTTGTTGCAGTTTCATTTGTCCCGCCGTCAAATTTCACTTCGCCGTGGATAATGCCCATTGCTCCGCCATAGGCAAAAGACCTGTTGTTTGAAATTGTTGACTTTGTGACTGTAACTTTTGCGTTTGTTTCGCTGTTTGCTTCTTTGTCTTGATAAACTGCACCACCATAGCCATATTGAACACCAGTTGCTGGCACTTTGACATTTGCCAAGTTGCGAATGAGTGTTGCATTTCTTATATCAAGTGCGCCATAGTTTGCTATTGCACCGCCGTTTTTTGCCATGTTGCTTTGAAGTGTGCCGCCGTCAATGGTTGTTGTGCCATAGTTTGCTATTGCACCGCCGTCATTTATGTTTTCTGCATTTGCCAAGATAACGCCACTGCCTAAATTAAGAGTGCCACCTTTTTTAACTTTTATTGAACTTTCCTCTGCCACAACGCCTGTGTTGTAGTTCCTTGTGAGGTCGGTGAGGTTTGAAGGGAAGTTGCTTGTTGGATATGTTGTAACATTCCAAACTGCCCCGCCGTCTATTGTTATTGTTCCAGTGATTTCGAGTGAAGCACTATCTTCAACATTGATAAGATTTTTTGTGAAGCCTGTTGCACGGGTTATTGTAACTCTGCCGCCGCTTTCTCTTTCCCATTTTGTGTTTGCAGTGCCAATTACATAAGTTTGTGCAAGCACAATTTTGCCGCCGTCTGTCAATGCGCCAAACGCTGCTCCCATATCTGTGTGGAATTCTGTTGGTTTTTCTCCTGCAATTTTAACTTCCTCGCTTGTGGCACTTTTAAGAGTTGTTTCCATTGCGCTATCCACATAGAATGTTGCCTCTGAAGCGTCTTTTCCTGTGCCGTAGTAAAGTTCTCTTGCATAGACGGTTACATAGATTTCGCATGTTGCTGTGGAGTAAGATGAATATGTGTTTTCGTCTGGAACGAATATAACTGTGCATTTTTTAAGCCCAACTTTGTTGAAGTAGGTGTAACTTTCGCCCCATTCAAATCTTCCCTTAATTTCCACTTTCTCGCCTTTTGAATATCTTTCTGCGTCATAAATTTTTGCTTGAGCGCCAGAGAGATATTGGTCGAGATAACTCTTACTCAATGGGGTTGAAGCGTTATAGTAGATTGTTGTATTAAGAACTGGGCTTTCCTCGATGTGAACATTTTTTGCACCAATTTCAATAACTCTGCAATCATAAGAACTTGTTTTTGTCAAATCGCTTTTGCTTCTAAATCTGAAGTAGATGTATGACTTTCCAGAAATTATGTGGCTGTAAGAATTGCTCCAAATGTTGTCATTGTTCAAAATACCTTCTCCGAGATTTCGTGTTGAACTTTGATAATATTGGATATCATAATTTGTATTATCTTCAAGAGTTACAGAGATTGAGTGATATGCCCCGTCATAGTCGCCAATATAGTCGCTTGCAATATATTTGATTGGTGTTGTGTCCTCATTTACTTTGCTTTGAGATTTTCCAAACCAAAGTTTAGAAATATTGCCCAAATCTGTATTTCCAGTTTCAAAACTTGCCGCAAACACATTGTTTCCGTTTGTGTTTTCTTCATTTTTTGCATCGCTTATGAAATATTGCAAGTTTTTGGATTTAATTGAAACGCTGCTTGACGAGCCTTCGCTGGAGGAACTCTCAAGTTTCCCCTCAACTGCCAAAATGTAGTTGCTAGTTATATCACTTGAATTTGCAAAAATTCCGACTTTTGAACCAACACGCAAGTCGCCTATAAGAGTGATTGCACCTTTATCTTTAGCCAAATATATGTTGCGTTGATCTGTGCTTGCACTTGCTCCAAAGTTCTCGAAAATGTATGGAGTGCCGCTGAGTGTTACGCCGCTTGTTACCCCACCTATTGCACCATATGCAGAGATATTGTTTGTTATTTTGCCACCAGAAATTGTGACTTTGCCTCTCTCTTGCAAGTTAATAATGCTGCTGTTATTATTGCTATTTGCAGTATTTCCACCGATGTATCCGCCGTTAATTGTCAAGGTTGCAGTTACTTTAATAATACTTTCAGTGCTGCTATCACCATTGTTGCAAATTTGTGTGTTGTTTGAGATTGTGGCAAATCCACTATTGCCGCCTGTGATAAACAAAACAGATTTTGCTCCCGAGTGGCTGGTGATAAGTCCGCCAGACATATTAAGTTCGCTGCCGCTATAGATTGCACTGCCTTCGCCTTCAGAAGACCTAGTCTTGGTAGTGTTGTTTGAAATTATGCCACCAGAAATGTTTGTTGTGCCACCGTTTAGATATAATGCTCCACCCGCTGCTGTGCTGTTGCCGTAAATTACACCGCCATACATATTAAAGATTGTGTCATTGCCATTGACAAAAATTGTTCCGTTGCCCTTTGCCTCGCCGTTTTGCAAGAAGTCGCCGCCATAGATATTAAGCACCGTTCCATGGTCAACATAAATTGCCGCACCAGATGTTATTTTCAATGAGCCGTTATCACTAAAGTTATAAGTGTTATTAACATTTGTGTCAATCTTTATAGCATTGCCCACAAATTTTACGCCGTCATAGATGTTAATTTCTGAGCCAAGTGCTGCTATTGCCCCGCCAGAATATGCCTTGTTATCTTCAAAAATTCCGCCACGAATTGTAACCTTGCCGCCATAGGCAAAGATTGCACCGCCAAGACCGTCTTTTCCGTTGTCTTTTTCACCAAGAGAGAAAGTTTTGTTGGCAACGAACAAGCCGCCACTTACAGTTAGTGAGCCTTCAACATACACCGCTCCGCCAAAGCCCGCAGCATTGCTTTCAAACACACCGCCAGCGATTTCGAGAGTTGCGTCTTTACTGACATACATAGTTCCGCCAAATGTAACTTTGTTGGCCTCTGTTTTGACGATGTTATTTTCAAATGTTCCGCCGTTTATGACGCCTCTGCCTTTTGTAAGATTTAGGACAGCGCCGTTTGCTTCATTGTTAAAGAATGTTCCGTCATTTATTTCTGTATAAGCGTTTGAAGTTTCATTGCCATTGTCAACAACTCCAAAGATGTTGCCGCTGAAAGAGCCTGAATTTATGATAAGATTGCCCTCGTTTTTCACTGCGGCGGTGACTTTGACATCACGCAAAATTGTGCCGTCTTGAATGATAAGAGTGCCTCTGTTTAAAATTGGGGCGGCGATAAACTCACTTGCTGACAAAACAAGTGTGCCATGATTGACTATTGCATAAGCACCGTTCGCGTCAAATTTTTCTTTGTCGGTTGCAATGTCGGTTGCAATAGATGTAAGTTTAAGATTGTTGATTATAAGAGTTCCATAATTTTCAAACAATGTGCCAAATCTTGTGTTTGCATTGTTATATAGGTCGGCAATCATGTCTGAAACATTTACTGTGACACCCGAGTTTATTTTGTAGAAAGTTGCATTATTTGTATCTTTACTACTTACATTCCAAATTACTTTTTTCTTAGAGGAAATATCCTTCTTGTTGCTTTCATTTATTTCTTTTGTTGAGCCGCTATATTTGAGTTCCTCATATCCCGAAGCGTCATTTTCGGTTCTATCAAGAAGAAGTTGTTTATGAGGTTCTAAGTTATCAAAATGAATTTTTTGTGGAAGATTTACAAATATGAGTTGATATTCTTCGATTTTAAGATTTGACGAACTAATGTCTGCAATTACTGTATCTTCTTTGTCTAAGTCAAGGGCAAGATTGATAACTGAATCTGCAGAGATTGAGTCCAAAATAAGGTTTGTTGAACTATCCACTTCATCAAGTGAGGTAGCATCGACCCTTGTAAGTTGCAATTTGCCTAAAATTTGAACATTGCCAGAAACAATAAACTTAGCCGTTGAAGCAATTCTTGTAACATTGTTGCCGAAATCTTTATCCAAAATATATTGATTGATTGCAATTTCGTCTTCGGAATTTGCCTCGATAAGACTGTTTGAAATGTAAACATTGCCGCTGTGAACCCAAAGTTGTGAACCGCTGGTGGTTGCAACCCCTTGTGATGTGTTTAGATTTTGAATAAGGTTGTTTGCAATGGTGGAGTTTGTGATATTTACTTCCTCAACTTTCGCTCCTACACTGGCAACACCCGCTGAATGAATATCCAAACCATTTTCATTTGGTGTGCCTTGAGCATAGTTTGAGGAAACATAACTGTTTGCCATGGAGAGTTTGTAACTAAAATACACTGCTCCGCCAGAGATTGACGATGATGTAGCATCTTCGATGCCGTTGTTTACAACTTGAACACCATTAAGGACTATATTCCCTGCATAAATTGCACTGCCGTTGCCCGTTATTCCGTTATTTGTGCTGTCAGTTTCGCTGCTTTTTACATAATGAACAATATTCCCAACAAATTCGCAGTTTGTAAGAGTTGTGACGCTAGAATTTACTTTTGTTTCCACAAACAAGCCGCCACCGTTTTGTGCTTTGTTGTTTTCGACAGAAATTCCGCTGGCTTTGAACAAATCTTTTGCATAAATTCCGCCGCCGTTTTGTGCTGCCACATTGCCCAAAATGGATATTGCTCCCACTCTGCCAAGTCCAAATGTTGTGTCGCAACTTTCAAAATACAGACCGCCGCCAAGTTGAGCGTTGTTATATTTTATTGTTGCTTGATACACGCTTGGGACTTTTGCAAAATATGCACCGCCGCCAAGACCTGTTGTTGTGGAGTCTTTGTAAAGAGCGGTGTTTGAAACAAGATTTATGTTGCTTATTACAATTTCGCTACTGCCACCCTCGGCATAAAGTCCGCCGCCGTTGGCTGCCACGCAGTCCAAAATGTCTGCGTCATAGATTGTGACTTTTGCACTTTGGGTGACATACAAGCCGCCGCCATTGCCCTCTGCTGAGCAGTTTTGAATTGTTATGTCATAAATTGTGACAACTGCATTTTCGTCTGCTATAAGTCCACCGCCGTTGCTAGTTGTGTAACTGTCCAAAATCTTTCCGCCATAGAATACAAGAGTTGCATTATTGGCCAAAACAGCCGAACCCGTGCCGTTGTGATTTTGAATTGTTACGCCGTCATAAATGGAGTGCGAGCCAGTTGTAAACTTAACTGCATTTGCTACACTTTCGCCGCCGCTTACTCCGCTGATGTTTGCGCCGTCAATTATAATTTTGCCGGTCATGTTTTTTGAGCCAAGAGTTGTGTTTTCAAACATTGAACCAGTGAAGCCCGAAGCACGCATGAAAGTTACAGTTTTGTTATCCACTGCAATAGATTCTGATGTTTTTATTGTTGTTCCAACATAGATAACTCCGCCGTCACTCATTTTGCTTAGAATGTCAGAGATTGAACTGCCGACATAGGTGTTGTTTCTGTAGAAGCCGTTTGAAGAATCAACTTGCTTGTATTCAAGTTTGTCATAGCCCTTAACTTCAACAAGCATTTCAAATTCCACTGGGGCAAAAAGAGTGGTGTTGGTTGGGGTGAAGACTACTGTATAAACTCCATAACCCGCCGTTGTTCTGGCAATTTGAGAGCCGTCTTTCCAGTTGAATTGTCCTGCGATTGAATCAACGCCAAATTCTGCCTTGCCTTGTGAAAGTGTTGCACTTGAAAGAGCATGGCCAACAAACAAGTTGTCAACCACTGGAAGTTCCTCAATGGTCAGTTGCCCTTGTGCAGTAAGGGTTATTGTGCTTTGTCTTTCTATGCGGCTGCTGCCCGTTGAAAGATAGTTTATTAGATAATATGTTCCCGCAGCGGCTGTTGTTTTGTCCTCTGGGAAAGGCTTTTCTGTTCCACGGCGAGCGGTGGCAAATGAAGCAAAGGAATATGTGTAAGTTACGCTGCCGTCTTGGTTGGTGAATGTTCCAGTTTTGGTTTCAGAATTGTAGGAAGCGGTAAGTTTTTCGCCGTTTACATACACTTGCATAAGGCTGAAAGGCAAACTTGAAAGTTCATTTGAATAATAATTTACTGAGCCTTTGAAGTCGGAAGCGACAAAGGTTGCACCGCTTTGCAAAACAGTTGTTGCATAAATTACGCCGCTTGAGTTGGCGTCTAGGTTTGAAAAACTGTGTCCCAAAGTGAATGCTGCGTTGTCAGCCTCAAAACATTCCACATCGCTTGCTTTCATAACATAAGGTCTATCTTTGCTGGCTTGGACAACAATTTTGCCTGGTCTGGACTCGCTTTCCCATGCTGTTGGGGTTGTTGTTATGCCAATTTTAGAGTTCTTTGACAATGGTCCATTAAGATAAATTGGAGAATTACCAATGACCAAATTTCCATTGTTTCCGCCAGTTATGTCAATTTTGCCAGAGATATTAAGCGTTGCACCGTTGATAACAACTTGTGCGTTTGCAGAACTTGAAACCGTTACATCGTGGAAGTAAACTCTTCCGCCGTTAAGTTGCATGCCCGCTGACTGTGAGCCGAGCAAACTTACATTGTTGAATGACACAAAAGGATTGCCGTTTGTTGCGTTGCCAGTTGTGTAAACAAATGCTCCTGTTGAGTTGTAGAAATTTGTGTCAAAGATGTCCGCACTTGCGTTTTGGGTGTTGATATACAGTGCGGCACCGTTTGTGGCTGAAGTTGTAATGTTTTCTCCACCGAAAGTAGAGTTGCTTATTTTTACATATCCGCCGCCGATATACATCACTCCGCCGTTTGTGGCTGCGAAGTTGCCAAATTTAACATTTTCTATGTATGTTGAACTTGCAACAGAGTTTTCGGAAGTTACATAAATTGCACCGCCGTTTTCGCTTGTCCCGCTTGTTGTGCCTTCAAAAATTGCTGTGTTTGAATCAATGTCGGACAAACTGAGGTTCCCTTGCGAATAGATTGCACCGCCACGAGAGTCGCTTGTGTTGCCCACAAGTGAAATGCCCGTTGCGACAAGACTTCCGAGGTTGCAGATTGCTCCGCCGTCTGTTGTTGCACTGTTCCCTTCAAAGTAACATTCTTCAAGAATTACACCTGTGTTTGAAGAAATGAAGATTGCACCGCCACGGTCTGCACTGTTTGAAATAAATTTTGTTTCGCCGTCCAAAATTCTTAGTGCTTGAGCGGAAGAAGAACTGATGAAAATTGCACCGCCATTGTTTGCTGCTTTATTATTGCTGAAAATTGTGTTTTGAACTGTCAAGACTTCGGCACTCACTGCCCCAGCGTTGCCCGTTGAGGTGTTGCCAATGAATTCAGAATTTTTGATAAGCAATTCCTTCCTAGAAGACACTGCGCCGTTTGTTGAGAAGTTGTTTATAAATTCGCAGTTGTCAAGAGTAAGTTTGACATCGGCGTTGTCGGCAACACGCACTGCAGAACCGACCGAGCCTTTGTTGTTTTTGAATGTGCAGCCAGTGATTGTGTAAGAATAAGAATTCCCCGTCACGAACACGCCCGCACAATCGCCCGCTGCTGTGTTGTCTATAAACTCGCAATTTTGAATGATGTTGTTTGAGTTTGTAACTTTCAAAATTCCGTTTGTTGTGGAAGTTTTGATTTCGTTGCCTTCAAACACAACGCCCGACACAAAGTATCCCATTTGGTCTGCAAAGTTTATAACATCTTTTGCAAAGACATTGCCCGCAAATCTTCCACCAGTTATAGAGAACTCAACCTCTCTATCAACCACAAGCCCAAAGCCGTCAAGTGACGATTGAGAATAAACTGTGTTTGACGCGAACTCTACATTTTCGAGAGTTGCTTTGCTGGCTTTTTCAAAGTTCATAAGTGAACCCGCTTGAGATATAACAGTGCCAGTTATTGTTGCGTCAGAAAGTGTGATTGTGCTGCCCGTGACATACACAACTGCACCCGTAACTGCACGAGAAAGTGTTGCACTTTTTTCTGTTGCAATGGACACAAAATCTACATTTGAAATTGTCAAATTTGCGCCGCCCGAAAGATATATTGCACCACCCTCATCTGCATAAGTAGAAGTGAAAGCAGCTTCGCTTACATTTGCCTCTACATTGCCGTCAAGATACAACGCACCGCCTTTTGAAGAAACATTTTGTGCTGTGACATTTGTCACTTCAAATTTTGAAATTGTTGCGTCAATTTTTGCCTCGTTTTCTGACAAAATTGCAACTGCACCCATGTTGGCTGTTAGATAGTTTGCAATTTTCAAACTTCTAATTTCAACCGTGCTTTTTACATTTGAATTTATAACCAAAACGCCGCTTTCTGCTGCAACGCCCGCAACATTTTTGGCGTCAAATTCCGCTTGCCAAATTCTAATTTTTGCTGCGGCATTTATGTAGGCAATTCCAGCACCCGTTGCCGAACAAGATGTGAATGTGTTGCCGTCAAGTTGATAATTATCTTCGCCTGGGGCTCCAAAGACAACTGCACCCGCCGCTGCGACATAAACTGCCCCGCCATTTGCTGCGTTTATATTTTCAAACGAGCAAGTTTTAAGTTGGAATGAGCCTTCCCTGTTTTCAAAGTAAATTGCACCGCCATTTTGTCCAGCACCGCCGCCAGCAAAGTTGTATTTTTGGAGTTGCAAACTGCTTTTGCTGTAGATTGCGCCGCCGTCATAGGCTGCAGTGTTTGAGATAAAGTATGTTGTTGGAATGTTCTCGATACCGCTCTCTTTATTTTCCGCATTAAAGGTTGCTCTATCTGCAAGATAAATGGCCCCGCCTTTTGAGGCATGGTTGTTTCTGAATGTTACAACTGTGTCTTGCGACTTGTCTATTTCAAAAGAGCCACTTCCCACATAAATCGCACCACCAAAGCCGCTAGTTTCTGAACTGTCGTCAGTGCCGTTTGAGTCAAAAGTTGAGTTTACAATCTTCAGTGAACTTTCACCACTCACATAAACTGCACCGCCGTTGCCACCTTTCCCCGCAACATTGCCTGTGAAGTTGCAGTTGGTCATTTTGACTTTGCTATCTTGCATATATAGCCCAGCACCACTTTCTCCGTTTGGGGCTTTGCAGTTGTAAACGGTGACATTTGTCAATTTTGGGGTTTTCTCTAGAGAAGCATTTTTCCCGACTTCATACAAATAAATTCCGCGAGAGAGAATATCGTTCGTTTCAAGATTGCCGATGTTTGAATTGATAAGGTTAAACTCTGTTGCATTTTCCACTTTCAAAACATCGCCCGAGCAGCCACTTGCAACAAGTCCAGTCTTTGCATTGTTGCCGTCGCTATTTTCCGCAGTTCCGATATTCACATTTGCAACTTTGTTAAACTTAAATGCACTGCCGCCACCAGTTATGTTTGCGTTGTTAATGTTGAATGTTCCACTCTTGTCGCTGGTTTGATTTATTACAACATTATCGACATTTGAGA
The DNA here is from genome assembly GCA_934776915.1 of uncultured Clostridia bacterium. GTDB lineage: Bacteria > Bacillota > Clostridia > Christensenellales > UBA1242 > UBA7862. The sequence goes on along the minus strand of CAKVNA010000001.1, from coordinate 9,268 downwards.
TGTTATTGATTATTAGTCCGTTAATTTCGCCTTCTATAGTGCCACTAAATGCTATAGCAATAACTGCATTTGTTACGCCTGAAGTTGGGGCCAGCGAAACATTGTTGCCGTCAAGTGTAACATCTGTAAAGTTAAGTGCCGTACCCACGCCGAGGTTCAAAACGCTGCCTATTGAAGTGTTGTTTTTAATGTTGACATTGTTAAGTGTTGGGGCGGTGGCAGCTGTATTGATAATTCTCCCAGCATTTGAAACGAAATCTACATTGTTCATGTTAAGAATGACATAATCAGTGTTAATTATGTTTGAAGCAATGTTGTTTTCAAAAACTGTTTTGTTATTTTCTCCCGCCGCAAAAGTCAATGAATAATTATTGTTTGTCCCTTCTGGTGCTGAAACATCAATCAAAGCCGAAGTGCCACTGTTGTTGTTTGAAAATGTATTTTTGCCAGAGAATGTTATTTCTGAACTTGAAGCACTGATAATCGTTCCGCCAAAGTCTTTGAATGTGCAGTTCTCAAATTTTGCCTTTACTGTGCCAGTGTCTATATTGAAAGCCATTCCCGACACGTCACTCTTGCCAATGAATGTGCAATTTTTGAATTTGACATTTTGGAAGTTTGTCAATGTGAGCATTGTGCCCTTTGTGAAATTTTGGTCAGCCTCAAATGTAAACCCGTCAAAGGCAAAAGGCTTGTCCGTTCCCCAGTTAGTATCATATTCCTCTTGCTTCACAGCACTGTCAAAAACAAAAGAATATGTTATGTCTGAATTTGTTACAAAATATTTATTGTCATCAGCCCCCTCGTATTTAATAGCCTTGGAATCCAAAAGAGATTTCACAGTGTTCGACATAGAGCCTCCGACATGTATCTTTTTGACAGACACGCCAAGGAGTGAGTCCTCTTGCGTAATGACTTGCCCCGCTGCGTATGCACTTGTGCGTGCAAAAAAATTTGGGGACAACATTATCCCGCCCAATAACGCCACGACACCCAGAAGTGACGAACAGACAACTTTCAAAAATTTTCGGTTCAAATTTTTCATAACCATAACCTCTTTGGCTTTTTTGCCTTTGAATTTGTTGACACAAAATTGCATAGTTCAGCAATCTTATTACAACTATGATTATATTATATATTATGGGTCAAAAATTAACAAATATTTTGCAACAAAAAAAATATAAAAAACAAACTTTTTGTTTGAAATTTAGTTGACAAATTTATTTTTCTGTATTTTTGCTCCACAAAAGCGTTTTAGCGAATATATTTCCCTCTGAAAAACAGAAAAAAATAGGTAATTTCTCACCTATTTTTTCTTAAAAATTCAATTTTAACTTTTGTTTAAAATAATTTACTTTTTGTCAAAAGTTTTTGGTTTTTGTGGTTTTGCAATCAAAAATATGAAAATTGCCGTTGAAATGACCATAAGTATCACGCACAAAATGACAAACCAGTTGTTGTTTTGAGAGGTAGTTTTGCCGCTTGATATGGTGTTCAACGCTTCCACTGACTCAATGGTCGATGTGAGCAATTCTTCGCCGCTTGCGAGCATAACCGTGCCGCCTTCTGCCTTATATAGCCCAGCACCCGAAGTGCCTGCAATATTCGACAAAATTTGCGTGCCGCCAAGGTTCAAAGAGCCGCCCTCTGCAACATAAATTCCGCCGCCTTTATTTTGTGCATTGTTGTGTGTTATTTCGCCGTCAGAAAGCACCGCCGACCCACCGTTTGCAACATAAACTCCCGCTCCAGAGCCACTTCTGTTGCCTTTGATAGTTCCGCCAGAAACAGTCAGTTTGCCCGCAGTGTAAACAAATCCGCCGTTGCCGTTTGGGGCTATGTTTCCATAAAATTCGCCGCATAAAATGTTCATTGTGCCTTCGTTATAGACAACACCGCCGATTTCATAATCTACACTTTTTTCAAATGAAAGTTTGTTGTTATAGATTTTGCAGCCTTGCAGAACGAGTGTTCCCTTGTTGCAAATTATTCCGTGCAAGGCAGAACTTGCGTATGATTTATATTCAAAGTTTCGGATAATGACATTTGCGCCGAGTGTAAGGGTGCCGTCAACAACAAAAACTGGATATTGAGTTATATCATTTTGCCCTTCAAACAAAGCTTCTCCACTGGTGCAAGTTATGGCAAGACTTCTGCCCATTGGCACTTCAATCATGGCGTAGCTTGTGTTAGAATTCCCTCTTACAAAGTTAATTCTTTTTGAAATTGCGATAGTTTCGTTGCCGTTGACAACATAAGGTGTCATAAAGACAAATGTTCCGTTGTCGTTTAAAAGTTCCATTGCCGCTGTAAAGGTATTTACATCAATTTCTGTTGTTGCCTCGCTGTCGGCGTAAATTGCAGTTTTTTCTCCAACAGTCATATAATACATTTTGTCATACATAACTTCAACATACATTGTGCCAGTTATGCCGTCTTTGTTTTCATAGAGTTCCGATTGTTTTGGGGTGAATTTGCAAGGATAATAGCCCGATTTTGTGATGTTTTCTGGTGATGTAAGCCCCCAAGTTCCAGCCACTTCTTGCCCGTTGCTGCGTTGCACCAAGCCCGCTTGTGTGATTTTGAAAGATGAGGCATTTTTGGCAGTCATTGTGCCTTGTGGGGTGGAAATTATATACAAATATTCACCCACAATATTGACCGCAATTTCGCCTGCAAGACCTGTTGTTCCCCCAATGGCTGAGTTTAAATCAACAGTTCTATCGCCCACTTTGACCGAATTGACCGCAAAGCCAATGGTGTAATCGCCTTTTGAGGTTAGCGTTATGCTATCGCTTTGTTCGCCTTGGAATGTATCGCCAACTTTAAGACTAAAGGTCATTGATGAAATTTCAACTGGGTTCCCGTCCGTTGTCACTTCAAAATAACTCTTGTCAATGGTGTAGCCGTCTTTTGGCATTTTGGAATTTAGAAAGGTTATATCTGACAAAATCATTGAATATGTTGTTTCACCTACTGTTGCTGAAATTGTTTTGCTATTTCCCGTTTCGGAAGATTTTGAGTAAATTTTGAGTTGTTTTTTGTTTGAAGAATAACTGAAATAGTAGTCCACATTGTCACTGAACAGTTTGTTTATGTCGCTTGTTTCAAGTGGAATATTTGTTGGCGATTGTGCCGCAACTCCACCCGCACCCGAAGCAAGCGTAATTCCAATGCTACTTCCCTCAAGAAGTCCGCCCTCTAGGAATGCAGTGTTATTTTCATTTGCAAACATAAGATTGCTTGTGTATCCAGCATTAGTTTTATTGTCTGAAATGACAACTTTTGAGCCACGAGTTATGACGAACTTTCCGCCACTTGCCACATAAATTGCACCGCCAGTGGAAGTATTTTTGCTAACATTTATTTCGCCAGAAAGTCGAAGGCTTACATTTTCTGCCACATAAATTGCACCGCCGTTTGAGGTTGAGATGTTGCCGTCTTGGTTTGTGGTTCCATTTATATCATAATTTGTGAAGTCTGTATCAATAATTTCAACTGAAGAATTGTCGCCATATTTATTGAGTTTTAGTCCGCCATTTTTTTCATTTGATAAGAATTGTGAATTTGCAATGACACCATAATTTGTGGCAAGAGATAGTCCGCCGTCTTTGTTCAAATTGAACGCACAACGCTCTATCCACACATATGGTGCGAAAATTGTGACGCCGCTTTCAACTCCCGCACACGCTCCACGGGTGAAGTTGCTGTCCAAAATTTCAACACTATTTGCTGTTGCATAAAGGTGTGAAATACTACCACCATTTGTTAAATCTGCGTTTTCTTCAAAGTTGCAATTTGCCAAAATAAGTGACTCGCAAGTTGCGTATAGTTTTGCTGTTCCGTTTGACTGCGAGCCGCCGCTTGATTGCGAGCTGTCTTTGAATAAACTATCTTGCACCACGGCACTTCCATTGCTAATTACAACCGCTCTGCCGCTGCCCGTTGCAGAATTTCCCAAGAAGTTGCATGACATAAGGCTTGATGTGCAATTTTCCAAATAGACTGCGCCCCCAGTCTCCGCAGAGTTTTTGCTGAATGTGCAATGAGAAAGAGTGACTGCACCATTATCCACATACATTGCCCCGCCTTGTGTTGCACTGTTGCTGATGAAAGTCATGTCTTTTGCTTCAAAAGACACCCCGCTTGCATACACCCCACCGCCAACAACTTTTGTGATATTTTCAGCAGATTTGTTGTCTGAAATTTCAGCCTCGGACATATACAAATATCCCACAGCGTCTTTTGCTATGGTCAAAGAACTATTTATATTTGCAAAAATTCCGCCGCCGTTTTCTGCAGAGTTTTCTTTAATGCTTGCATGAGTTACAGTTGTGTTGCCAAGAGAGAACACACCGCCGCCGTTTTTGGCAGTGTTTCCCTTAATTAAACTTTCGGAATATGTAAGGTCGAGTTTGAGTTTACCAGACACCAAAAGTGTTGCTCCACTTCCTACATAAATTCCACCACCATTTGAGGTTGCTGAACAATTTGAGATTGTGCCTGCAAAGGACACATCACCGCCCTCAGCAACATATATTGCTCCACCATTTTCTGCTTTGCAATAAGATATTGCAATTCCGTCAAATGATGCCTTGCCATGCACAACAACAGCACCACCGCCAAAATTTTTGTCAGTGTTTTTGTTTTCAAGATAAGAAATTGTGCCGCCGTTGACTTTCAAATTGCCGCCGTTTTGCACCAGAATAAAGCCATTTGTATGCGAAATTTTGCCATTTTCTGCGCCGTTTGCTGCGATGTTATTTACATAAACAAGTCCGCCCTTATCGACCAAAATTGCTGTGCCATAATGAGTTTTTTCTGTGTTGCCATTTTGCCCAAATGTGCAGTTGTTTATTGCAACTTCACGCTTTGAAACCATAATGACATCGGAAGAATAGATTTCTGAAGTGTCGCAGTTTCCGCTGAATGAGCAGTTCTCCAAATTTCCGTCACCAAGATAGCCGCCAGTTGACGAGAAGATAAGAATTGCGCCGGCATTTTTGTTTGCTGTGAAGGTTGAATTTTTGATTGTAACATCTACATAATTGCTTGCCGCCACAACGCCCGAGCCACTTGAAATGTTGCCGTTAAATACAATATTTTCCATTGTCAATTTGTCGCTTGTAACATAACTTCCCTCCGCTTGACTGAATGTTTTTGACGAGTTGTCATAGTAGATTGCAGATACATTTTCTGCCTTGTTTTCGCTAAAGGAAATGTTGTTTAAGGTCACTGGTGACATTGCATAAATTGCCCCGCCAGTGCCGCTAATTCCAGTCATATTGGTGTTATCGCTGGCTATATTTTGGTTAAATATGATTGAGCTTTCATTCACTCCAACAATGCTTAACATTGAGAATTTTGCAAAGCCCATAAAGTCGTTGTTGCTATTGTTATCTTTTTTCACAGTTAAAGCACCGCTTGCATAGATTGCCCCGCCATAGTTTGCTGAGTTGCCGGTGAAAGTTGCACGGACAATTTTTGCGAACATTGGAAGTCTGTAGGAATTTCCTTGTGTGCTTTCTCCGCCCTTTATATAATTGCTAAATATTTTTGTAAGTTCACTGTTGGCAAAATATATTGCACCACCTTTGCCAATGATTCTTGCAAGGTTATTTGAAGCAATGTTGGAAGCGAAGTCGCCACCGTCAATGGTCGCCACCCCACAAGCATACACCGCACCGCCGCTGCTGGCCGAGTTTCCAGTGAATTGTGCAACGGTTGACGCATTGTTTTCGTTTAAAATTTCAAAGCAACTTGACGAGTAAATTGCACCGCCTTTGCCTTTTATTTGTTCGCCATTTTTTGTTTTGTTGCCGTCAAAAATTGCTATGCCGCTTGCTGTATCTGCTGTTGTTTCATGCCCCGCTTTAGTTCCGCCTAGGATAATTTGCACGCAGTCGCCCCAAATTGCACCACCTTGAGATTCCTCACTGCTTGAAGCGTTATTTCCCTCAAATTTCCCGCCAAAGATAACGAGTTTTGGGGAGGAATGTTGACATTTTGTCAGATATTGAGTGCTTGAAGGTCCGTTGTCATAAGAGCAAATCGCTCCGCCCTTTGCAATCATATTCCCGCCCGAAATAGAGTTGTTTTGTGCATAAACATTTGTAAGTTTCAGTGTGATTTGCTTTGCCAAAATAGCCCCGCCGCCAACAAAAAGTGTTGAGCCAGAGGTCACCTTGACGGAGTTATTTGTGAAAGTTGAATTTTTAACTTCTATTTCATGTTCGCCTTCTGTTTTTGAAAGATACACTGCCCCGCCGCCAACTGCATTTGTGTCGCTTGCCAAAACAGTGACAGTTGCAGTGTTGCCGTTAAATAAGCAATTTTGGATAATTCCCGAACAATTTTGAATGTTTAACGCTCCGCCGTTTGAAAGACTGTCGTTGTATTCAAACTTGCTGTTAGTTAAAAGAATTCCTTCTGCTCCAGTCAAATTTTCAAGATACAAAACGCTTGAATTATTAAAAGAATTTTCTGTTGAGTTTTCCGAAATTTTGTTGTTTTGTGCAATGAAATTGCTGATTGAAACGGTCGAAGTCTTTTCACCTTTTATTGCAAACAATGCCCCAGAAACTGCTGATACATTTCTAATGTTTTCCAAATCGTTGCCGTTTTCCAAACTGCCGCCAAGAGTTATTGATTGAAGATTGACACTGCTTTGTGCGTTAAGATTGATGTTTGCAACGCCATAATTATTTGACATGTTGCCCATAAAAGTTAAGTTGCTCAAACTGAAAGTGGACTTTGTTTTATTGTTGTCTTTCATAAATAGCAACGCACCAGCAATGTCATTTACAGTTGTGCTTGTTGCTTTGTTGCTGAAAAATTTTGTGTTTAAAACTTTAAAATTTCCACCGAGAGAACCCGAAGGACAAAATGCAAGTGCACCAGAAATAGGGCCTTCGTTTCCACTAAACACACAGTTGTCAAAACTTACACCGTTCTCATTTTGATATTTACCTTGAACAAGCACTGCCCCATGGCCACCCCCAGAAGCACTGTTGTTTGAAAATTTTATACCACTGAATTTGTATTCGTAAACACCGTTTGCTTGAACAATCATTGCCCCGGCACAAGAGCTTTCACCATAAGCAATATTGCCCTCAAATATCCCCACATTTTCATCCGTGCCAGATTTCCCAAGCGTTGGGGTTTTGTTGTCTAGTGTTGTGCAGTTTTCAAGATAAAGTGCCGCCACAAATGACTTGTTCTTTTTAAAAACAGGGTTGTTTATGCCAACCTTATAGCCCGAAATATACACTGCATAATTTGCATAGTAAGTGCGATCTTCTCTCTTTTGCTCAACATTGTTCGCTACAACAAGGCTCTTTGAAATTTTAAACTCTTTTGCATTTAATGTGCTTGCATAAATGCTTGCCGCACCATTTGCAAAGTTGCTCGTCAAAATAAGTTCGTCAACGCCAAAATCGCCCGTGCAATAAATGCCGCCGCCGTTCGCCGCTCTGCAGTTTGAAATTTCAAGTTTTGAGCCTTTTACAGTTCCGGTTTCATAAATATTTAACGCCCCACCATTGCCCGTAACATTTACATTTTTTATGACACAATTATTAAATGTCGCAGTCCCGGCAACATTCACAAGGGAGTTTGTCCGCTCATCGTCTTGTCCGTCAAAAATAACATTTTCAAAGGTTGTAGTATGATTTGAAGCGACTTCAAATGAAAAGTCACCGCTTGTTTTAGAAGATTGAATAACTGTAGGATATTTGAAAACAAAATCATAATTGTTGATTGAGTTAGTTGTCAATTTGTCCTTGAAATGCAGTGTTGACATGTGACCATAATTTATTTTGTCATTTTCCGAAGTTCCTTCCGCTACATTTCCCGCAAGAATTTTTGCAACTTCAATATTTACCGCCGCACTTGGGCTTCTGCCCGAAGCAGCAAGAGTGTCATTGTTTCTGAGAGGTGTTGCATATATAATTGGATTGGTTATTTTCTCGGCTGGGATAAGATAGACATTCCCCTCAAAGACAAGATAGAAAGTCATTGCAAATTGCCCGTCAAGATTGGTTATTATGTTTGTGGATACGCTGTCTTTGCCACCTATGTAACTTGACACTGGGATAAAAGTTTTGTCGTAATTACTTGGTGTCATTTCAATGTTGCCGTTAACATGTGTTGCCCCAGCGTTTGTGCCGTAAGTTATATTGTAAACTCTAATTCCCGCCACGATAAAGCCCGACACTGCAGACTTGCCGTCAATGGTCATGTTTGAGGTTGTAACTGTATAAGTTTTGCCGTCGCTGCCTTTTTGCGTAACAACAACGCTGCCGTCAACAACGCCATTTTTTTGTATGTGGAGAAGGTTTGGGGTTGTGTAACTTGCAGTGCTCAAATTTACTTCTTCATTTAGCCCAAGAGGTTTGGCAATGTTTAAGGTGTCACCAGCGTCAATGTCGCCAACTTTGCTTGAATTTGCAAAACTTGACACATCAAGGCAAATGACAGGACGCACGCCAAAAATAGCGAACTCAGGTAAAGAAACATCAGCAACCTTCCATGTTACATTTCCGTTATCTTCAATTCTGGAAATAACATGGTCGCCACCGTCAATAAGCCAACGATATTTCCCATTATTATTTTGGTCCCCGCTTGCAAGGGCAAATTGAGTTTTAGAACCCTCTTGAATGTTGTTGCTGGTTGCTTCACCGAAAGTTAGAAGCCCAACTTGAACTGCTGAAGAAGATGAAGTGTGTGTGAAAGTTTGCAAGTCGTTCTTGTTGTTTGAAAATGCAAGGTTTACAAAAGTTCTGTTGCTTTGATAGAATTTATCAGTGTATGTATCTGAGCCGTTGGTACAAGTTACATCAATAGTGGCATACCCATTTAGCCAGGCTTTTATCACGCTGTTATCAAAGTTTTTGCCATAATTGTAACTGTTATCTGGCTGATTTGTGAGGTTTCTTGACCTATAGTTGAAAGCGTTAGAGTCTATGACTTGGCTTGAAACAAGCATTTTATAATTCTTCCCCGTGCCCGCATTTTGCACCGTCAAGTTTTCAGCATCAACAACATTCCATTCTATTGGCTTCACTTCATAAAGGAAAATCCCGTCTGGACCTGTTCCCGTTGCGGCGTAACTTTCGTCAGCTGAAGAATCTGTGTTTGTTGTTTGGAATTTGTCATAGCCATGAAGTGCCACGACTTCGTTTACATCACAAACTTCACCGTCATGAACCGATTCATTCCTTGAAAGCATATAGACATTTGACCAGTCGTTGATAGAACTGTATTTTAT